>NZ_JBCNYA010000022.1:0-69815 GCF_049727805.1 Frateuria sp. YIM B11624 | reverse complement strand
CCGGGGGGTGGGCTTCAGCCCACCAGCCCTTTCTGCAAGCGGGCCGGTGGGCTGAAGCCCACCCTACGGGCCATCGTGGCGTATAACCGGTTTTCTCCACTCACCAAGGAACCACCCATGAAACCCTCGATCAAGCTTGCCGCGCTCGCTTTCGTCGGTATGGCGACCCTGGCCGCGCCGGCCTTTGCCGCCCTGAAGGAGGGCGCGCAGGCCCCCGACTTCACCGCGCCGGCCTACCTCGCCGGCAAGCCCTTCACCTTCAAGCTCGCCGACGCGCTGAAGCAGGGACCCGTCGTGGTCTACTTCTTCCCCGCCGCGCACACCGCCGGCTGCAACCTCGAAGCGCACCTGTTCTCCGTCGCCATCGACAAGTTCAAGGCGCTGCACGCCACCGTGATCGGCGTGACCGCCGGCAACACCGACCAACTGTCCGACTTCTCCAAGGAAACCGAACACTGCGGCGGCAAGTTCCCGGTCGCAGCCGATGCCGACGCGTCGATCGCGAAGGAATACGACGCGCTGCTGCCGATGCGTCCGGGCTGGTCGGACCGCACGTCCTACGTGATCGCGCCGTCGGGCAAGATCGTGCACGTCTATTCCAACCTCAAGCCGAACAAGCACGTCGAGGAAACGCTGGCGGCGGTGAAGGCGCTCGAAGCGAAAGCGCAGTAACGCCGCGAGCGGCCGGGCAGGGCGCAGGGACGCGCCTTTGTGCTGCAATGGCCGCATGTCCACCCCGCATCCGGATTTCCAGGTCTACACGCTGCTCGTCACGCCGCTGGTCGAGGTGCGCGACGTGGTGTGCGCGGGCACCTGCCGGCACAAGGGCGAAATCGAGCGTGCCGGCCGCACGCACCTGGTCTTTCCCTACCGCGGCACCTACGTGCGCCACGTCGGCCACGACGACGCGGTGGCGGACGCAAGCCAGGTGCTGTTCTTCAACGCCGGCGAGGACTACCAGGTCAGCCACCCGAACGCCGGCGGCGATGCCAGCCTGTCGATGGCGCTGGACCCGACCCTGCTGCGCGAGCTTGCGCCGCCCGCGCTGCTGGCCGACGGCGAGCCGCTGCGGTTCGGGCAGACCCGCCTGCGCATCGATCCACGCGCGCAGGTGCTGGTGGCGCTGCTGCGCCACTCGCTGCGCGAGGGCATCGCCGAACCGCTGGAAGGCGAGAGCCTCGCGCTGACGCTGGTGCACCGCGCGCTGGCGCCGCGCACCACGCACGCGGCCGGTTCCAGCCAGGGCCGCCAGCGGCTGGTCGACCGCGCCAAGCTGGTGCTGGCGCGTGACCTGGCGCGCCGCTGGACGCTGGCCGAGGTGGCGGCGGAAGTCGGCGTGTCGGCCGTCTACCTCACCCAGAGCTTCCGCCAGGTCGAAGGCGTGCCGCTGTACCGCTACCAGTTGCGGCTGCGGCTGGCCCGCGCGCTGGACTTGCTGCGCGACTACGACGACCTCGCCGCGCTGGGCGTGGAGCTGGGCTTCTCCAGCCACAGCCATTTCACCGCCGCGTTCCAGAAGATGTACGGCCGCACGCCGAGCGAGTTCCGGCAGATCGCGCTGCACCGCTAGTCGCTAAAGTTTTCGACAGCCGCCGCGTCCCGGAAAGCGTCTACTTCCTGCACCCCATTTCGGGGCTATCGGAGGAACGACATGAGCGAGAAGACCTGCGCCGCCTGCGACTGCGAACTGGACGGGAACGCCATCCAGGTGCGGATCGGCGGCAAGACCGTGGAAGTGTGCTGCGACGACTGCGCGGTGAAGCTGAAGGAGGCGCACGCCTCCGCGATGGCCTCGAACCGCGCCTGAGCCGCGCACTCGCCTACGAACGGCTGATGTCAGGGCGTGCGCAACGGGCCACGCCCGCTTCTATGTTTCATCCCTAAAAATGCTGGAGACCGCAGTGACCACGCAGAACGATAAGGCCAAGCAGTTCCAATCCCTCCACGTGCCCGGCCAGCCGCTGGTGCTGTTCAACGCCTGGGACGCCGGCAGCGCGCGCGCCGTCGCCGAGGCTGGCGCCAGGGCGATCGCCACGGGCAGTTGGTCGGTGGCCGCCGCCAACGGTTTCGCCGACGGCGAGAAGCTTCCGTTCGCGCTCGCGCTGGACAACCTGCGCCGGATCGTGGGCGCCGTCGCGCTGCCGGTGACGATCGACCTGGAGAGCGGCTACGGCGACGCACCCGAGGCCGTCGCCGCCACGGTCGCCGCCGCGCTCGAAGCAGGCGCGGTCGGCTGCAACCTGGAAGACAGCTTCCCCTCCGACGGCAGCCTGCGCGACCCGCGGGACCAGGCCGCGCGACTCGTCACTGCGCGTCGCACGGCGGACAAGGCCGGCGTGGCGATGTACCTCAATGCGCGCACCGACGTGTTCTTCCAGAAGCCCGCCGACGCGCACGACATGGCCATGGTGGACGACGCCCTGCAGCGCGCCCGCGCCTACGCCGACGCCGGCGCCAGCGGCCTGTTCGTGCCCGGCGTGGTCGCCGACCACCTGATCGCGCGGCTGGCCGAAGCCTCGCCGTTGCCGGTCAACATCATGGTCATGCCCGGGGTGCCGAACCGCGCACGCTTGGCCGAGCTTGGCGTGGTGCGCATCAGCCACGGCCCGGGTCCGTACCGCGGTGCCATGCAGTGGCTGACCGAGGCGGCCAGGGCGGCGATGGCCTGACCACATTCCCGACGGTGGGAGCGGGGCGTACGTAGGAAGTCCACCGCGATATGCCGCCGTGTCAGCCCGGCCGAACAAGGCCGGTCGGTCTCGTACCCCGGTTGCCCGGGCGGCATGCGATGCGACCGCAGCCGACGACCAGGCACTGATGAACCGGCGGTCCCCACGGTGGGTGCGAGCCACGCAAGGTATTGGCCCCCGAAATCCCCCGTCCCATCGCGCCCACCGGCCATTCGTCGCAAGGAAGGCGAACGGGACGATCCGGCTCGCTATGCTCCCGGCCATCGAAGGCATCGCCGGGGGCGGTCGTGATCAGGAGCTTGTTCTTCATCGTTCGCATCGTGCTGGCATGGATGCTGTTGTTCCTGCTGCTGTCGCTTCCCTTGATGGCGCCCGGTCACGGCAACAATCCCCTGCCGTTGTTCGTCGCCTTCGCGATCACGATGGCGTTCGTGATCACCGGCGCGTTCTCGCACCTACGGCGGGTGCGGCTGGTCGCCGGGCACGTCGACGGCGGCACGCTGGGCAACCGGCAGCGGCGCCAGGTGGAAGTTCCCTTCGACGCGGACGAGGCGTTCGACCTGCTCGACGCGGCGATCCGCGAGCTGCCGCGCAGCGAGGAAATCGAAAGCGCCCGCGACAGCCTGCAGATCCGCGCCAGGGTGAAACGTCCCGCGCTGTACGGCGGCAGCGCGGTCAGCAGCCTGCTGCGCCGGGCCAGCCCGGCCAACTGGTTCGGCAGCCTGCGCAACCAGATCTTCGCCACGGTGACGCCGGGCGACGGCACCAGCAGCGTCACGCTGATCTGCGAGCCGGAGAGCGGCGCCTGGAGCGACTGGTTCCGCGTCGACGACGGCACCAACCTGGAGAACGCCGAGGCGATCACCCGCGCGATCACCCGCCGCGTCGCCGAGCGCCGCCGCCGCGAGCAGATGGCGGCGGCGCAGACCGTCACCGAGAAAGAGCTCACGGTGGCCCGGCTGAACCTGCTCCACGCCCAGGTGGAACCGCATTTCCTCTACAACACGCTGGCCAGCGCCCAGTACCTCACGCGCAGCGAGCCGGCGCAGGCCGACCGCATGCTCGGTCATCTGATCCAGTACCTGCGCCACTCGCTGCCCAACGTCGAGGAACCCCTGTCCACGCTCGGCAACGAACTGGAGCGCACGCTCGCCTACCTCGAAATCCTGAAGATCCGCATGGGAGCCCGGCTGTCGCTGAAGGTGGAGGTCCCCGACGCGCTGCGCGCCATCGCCGTGCCGCCGATGATGCTGCAGACCCTGGTCGAGAATGCGATCAAGCACGGGCTGGAGCCCAAGCCCGGCGGCGGCACGATCTGGATCCTGGCCCGCCGCGACGCCGACGGCATCGCCATCACCGTGGCCGACGACGGGCAGGGCTTCAACAGCGCCGGCGGCGGCACCGGCATCGGCCTGAAGAACGTGCGCGAGCGCCTGCGCCTGATCTACGGTCCGCGCGCCTCGCTGGCGGTGGTGGCCAACGTGCCCGAAGGCGTCGCCGCCACGCTGACCGTGCCCGCCGCGGCCACGCCGCTGCCGGAAGGATCGGCGCCATGACCCGCGCCGTGATCGCCGAAGACGAAGCGCTGCTGCGCGAGGCACTGCGCAAGCTGCTGGCCCAGGCATGGCCGGAGCTGCAGGTCGTCGCCACCTGCGAGGACGGTGCCGGCGCGCTGCAGGCCATCGCCGACCACCACCCCGACGTCGCCTTCCTCGACATCCGCATGCCGGGGCTATCCGGCCTCGAAGTGGCCGCCGCCGCGATCGAGGCCAGTCCCGCCACGCAGGTGGTGTTCACCACCGCCTACGACCAGTACGCCATCGATGCCTTCGAACGCGGCGCGATCGACTACCTGCTCAAGCCGATTGCCCCGGAGCGCCTGGCCACCACCGTGCAACGGCTGAAGTCGCGAGCCGCCAGCGGCAACCTTCCGGGCGACCTGGCGCTGCTGCTGCGGGAGCTGGCGCAGCGCACCGGCACGGCGAGCGCGCCGCCGCTTACCTGGATCACCGCCGGCAGCGGCCGCGAGACGCGCCTGGTGATGGTCGACGACGTCGCCTATTTCCGCGCCGACAACAAGTACACCGTTGCCATGACCGCCGACGGCGAGGCGCTGCTGCGCAAGCCGATCCGCGAACTGCTCGACGTGCTCGACCCGGCCACGTTCAAGCAGATCCACCGTTCGACCATTGTAAACCTCAAGGCCATCGCGGCCATCGAACGTGACGACACCGGCAAGGGCACCGTGCGCCTGAAGGGGCGCCCGGAAACCCTCACCGTCAGCCAGCCGTTCATGGCGCTGTTCCGTCACATGTAGGCCGATGCACGGCGCATCGGCCATCCCCAAGGTTTGCGAGGTATCCGCCATGCCTGCGTGCCCCGGATGATCATCTAGCCCGCGCGTCCCGGCGTCGATCGGCCGGGCCGCACCCCTCGCGCGTGACCTGCGCGCGTTCGCCGGCGCGATCTGCCTGATCCGGGCAGTCGGGCAGGCCGCAAAAAACCACCCTCGAGTGCCTCTCTGCTGCCAGAGCGGGCCGGGCCGCTGCGTGCCGCTTTCGGCGCAAGGCGCGTGGCCGGAGGCGCAGGGCGAATCCGACTCGCGGGTGGTTCGGCTCGGAGGAGTGGAACCCATGCCATTTGCGCGTTCCCTCGCGGCCGTGGTGTCGCTTGGGCTGCTTTTCCATCCGCTGCCTGCCAGGAGTGCCGACCCCGCGGAAGGCGTCGTCGTCGCCCATGCCCAGGTGCGCGGCCAGGACGTGCCGGTGTACCGGATCGCCGAGTTGCAGGCGGCGGACACGCCGCAGGGCATGGACGGCTTCGCCATCCGCGTGGCCTACGCGCTTCAGGCATGGTCACGCCGGACCGGCGTCGAGGCCAGCGGCAACCTCTGCCGAACGCCCGACGGCGCCCGCTGGGGCACGGTGCTGGTGACGGTCCACGCCCACGCGGCCAGCCCGAGGACGAATGCCTGTCCGGCGGGCATGCAGGCGACCGGCGTGGACATCCACAGCCACCCGCAGCGGCAACGCTATGCCGTCAACGACACCGATCGGCTTTTCCTGGGGGAGGGGCTGAGATACCAGGACCAGGTCGCCACGCGGCCTGACACGTTCTCCCCGGCCGACTACGCGCACCCCGGCTACCTGGTCGGACGCCTCTGGCTGCATTACCAGGAACGACAGGACCAGGACCGGAGGGTGTGGAGCATGGGCAAGCCGCAACCGGCGTGGGAACCTCTGCTCCCTCGGGCTCGCCTGGTCCGGTCCGCTTGCCGGATTACTCCAGCGGCGCCAGCGGCAAACGGGCAGCGGAGCGGCTGTCGCGACACGGGCCAACCGCTCTGACACCAGGAATCCCCGGTCGTCAATGCGGGGCGCTGCCGCGGCCCAACCGTTCACGCGATGGCCGACGCCTGCCGTTCGCGCAGCCGCAGCACGTCCTGTCGCAGCAGATACACCGACACTGCCAGCAGCACCACGTCCTTCATCAGGAACGGCACGTTGCCCACCATCGCGGGGAAGCCGCCGGCCGACTCGGCCCAGCCGCCGGGCATGAACGGGATGATGGTGACGGTCATGACGAAGGTGACCACCGAGCCGGCCGCGCCCAGCACGCCGAGCCGCTTGCTCCAAAAGCCGCCCAGCAGCAGCGCACCGAACAGCCACTCGGCCACGCCCAGGAACCAGCTCGCGCCGCGGATGCCGAACGCCGGATACATCCATGCGATCAACGGCCCGTTGCTGATGAAGGGAATCAGCGTCTGCGCCTCGTAGTCCCACCACTTCTGGTAGCCGAAGAAAAAGAACATCACCACCATCGAGGCGCGCATCACGTGGTAGTCCAGGTCGTTCTTGAGCAGGCCGGTGCGGGCCAGCGCGTTCACCAGTGCGTTCATCGTCGTTTCCTTTAGGGTTGATCAAGCAGGGAAGGCGTCCGTCGCTCAGTCGACGGGCGGAAGGTCGATCTCGGTGTCGTTGATGCGGTTGAAGGTGTTGGTGAAGGTCGCCACAGCCACCGCCAGGCTGATCTCCACGAGCTGCGCGTCACTGAAGCCGGCGGCGCGGACCGCGACCACTTCGGCATCCTCCAGCGTGCCGCGCGATTGCACGAGCTGGCGCACGAAGCGCACCAGCGCGTCGCGCCGTGCATTGCCGGTGCGCAGGCCGTTGCGGATCCACCGCAGCGTCGGCGCATCCAGGCCGGTGAGCGCACCAAGCAGGCTGTGCGCCGTGATGCAGTAGTCGCAGCCGGCGGTCTCGCTGACCACCAGCTTCACCGTCTCCTGGTCCTGCCGGCTCAGCGATCCGGCGGCCAGCACGCCGTCGAGCTGCAGCATCGCCTTGAGCGCCGCGGGTCGCAGTTGGCCGATGGCCGCGAAACAGTTGGGCACGCGCCCCACGGCCTGCGTGATCCGGGCATACACCGCCGCGGCGGCGCCGGCGGAGGATTCGAGCGGGTGGATGGCGATGCGGGACATGGCGGGCTCCTTCGTCGGCTGGACGTGGAGTCACTGTACGGAGCCAATGTGAGCCTGTTAATGTCGCAAGCGCTCGCATTCATGCTCATTCGTCTCTCATCGGAGCCCGCACTATGCCCCCACCGATGGACTGGCTGAGCCGCCTGCTGGAGATGACGCCGGTGCGCGGCCGGCTCGATCTGCGCTGCTACTACGGCGCGCCGTGGCGCATCGACCAGGCGTCGGCCGAGCCCGGCGAGATCCCCTACCACGTCGTACTCGCCGGCTCGGCCGTGCTCGAAGATCCCGCCGGCGGCCCGCCGCAACACCTCGCCCCTGGCGACATCCTGCTCATCGCCCAGGGTGGCGCGCACACCCTGCACGACGGCAGCGGCGCCAGGCCGGTGCCCGCGCGTGAGCGCGCCGGCCTCAACCTCACCTTCAGCGAGAACGCCGGCAGCGGCGAGCGGCTGGACATGCTGTGCGGCCATTTCGTCCTCGCCGCCCCGCACGAACGCCTGCTGCGCGGCTACCTGCCCCCACGCCTGGTGGCGCGTGCGAGCGCAGGGCAGGGCGCACCCGGCGCCACGGCCGCGCAGGTCGCCAGCCTGGTCTCCCTGATGCGCACCGAATCGGCCGCCGAACACCTCGGCGGCCACGCCATGCTCAACACCCTCTCCGCCGCGCTGTTCACGCTCGCGCTGCGCCTGTCCAGCGAATCGGGCGACGCCCCCGCCGGCCTCCTCGCCCTCGCCGGAAACCCGCGCCTGGCCCCGGCCATCACCGCCATGTTCGAACGCCCTGCCCACCCCTGGACGCTGCCCGCGCTCGCTCGCCTGTGCAACGTCTCACGCGCCACCCTGGTACGCCTGTTCAACGACAGCCTCGGCCGCTCCGCCAGCGACCTGCTCACCGACATCCGCATGACGCTCGCGGCCAGCGAGCTGCGCAAGGCGAACCAGTCCACCGGCGCCGTGGCGGAAGCGGTGGGGTATCAGTCGGAGGCGGCGTTCCAGCGGGCGTTCAAGCAGCACATGGGAGTGACGCCGGCGCGGTGGAGGAGGCAGGCGGTGGGCGGTGGTGCGGGAATCTAGGTTGTCCGCAATTCGCCAGCAGCGGACGCGCAAGTGGGCGACTGCGAGCTAGGCCGGATTCGATAGCTGCGCCTCGATGAAGCCGGCAAAGGCTCTTGCCTTGGCACTGGCCTGCCGCCCCGTTGGGAATACGGCCCACAGGTCGACAGGGGGCAAGCTCCAGTCATCGAGGATGCTTTTCACTGCACCTGACGCAAGCTCGGGCGCAAACATCCACTCCGATGCAACGGCCAGTCCCAACCCGGCGAACACAGCTTCGCGCACGCCCTCGGCAGCCGTGACACGCACGCGCCCCTGCATCGCGACCGATGCCGTAGTGCCGTCGCGGTGGAACGACCACTCGGTGCCGCCGCCACGCTGCTCGTAGATCACCGCCTGGTGCCTGGCAAGATCGGCGGGCACGTGCGGCACGCCCATGCGTTCGAGGTAGGCGGGGCTGGCGAAGACGTGGCGGGGGCTTTGGCCGATCTTGCGGGCGATCAGGCTGGAGTCGGCGAGCTTGCCCATGCGCAGGGCGATGTCGATGCCTTCCTCGACCAGGTCGATGTTGCGGTCGTCGAGCACGAAGTCGACGTCGAGCTGGGGGTGTTGTTCCAGGAACAGCGGCAGGCGCGGCAGTACGTGCAGGCGCGAGAAGGTGACCGCGGCGCAGATGCGCAGGCGGCCGGTGAGGGTGGCGCCGGCGCCGCGGGCGGCGTGTTCGGCTTCCTCGGCTTCCTCGATGGCGCGCCGGGCGCGTTCGTAGAAGCTGCGGCCGGCTTCGGTGGGAGTGAGGCCGTGGGTGGAGCGCAGCAGCAGCCGCACGCCGAGGCGCTCTTCCAGTTGGGCCACGGTCTTGGAGACGGCCGGCTGGCCCACGCGCAGCAGCCGGGCGGCGCCGGAGAAGGAGCCGGCGTCGACGACGCGGACAAAGGCTTCCATCGCGGCCAGGCGGTCCATCGTTATTCCCCCTTGGAATGAAGCCTATGAGCGGCGCAAGGCTACCGCGGATGCGCGGGAGGGGCGATACAGGCATGGCCGCTACCAGCGCGCGCGGCCGTGGCGGCGCGCGGTGAGGTGGCGTTCCCTCCCCATCACGAGACACGACGACATGAAACTGGAAGGCAGCAAGGTGCTGGTCACCGGCGGTTCGAGCGGCATCGGCCTGGCGATCGCGAAGATCCTCGCGGCGAAGGGCGCGCACGTGCTGATCAGTGGCCGGCGGCGCGAGGTGGTCGAGGCGGCAGCGCAGCGGTTGCGCGCGGACGGCGGACGCGTGGATGCGGTGGCGGCCGACGTCACCACCGCCGACGGGCTGGCCGCCACGATGGCCGCGGTCGAGGGCACGCTCGGCGGGCTGGACGTGCTCGTCAACAACGCCGGCGGCGTGCGTGCCGGCCGGCTGGAGGCGACGAGCGAGCGCGAGATCCGCGCGATGATCGAGGTGAACCTGGTCGCGCCGATCCTCCTCACGCGCGCGGCGCTGCCACTGCTGCGCCGCAGTGGCCACGGCATGGTGGTGGATGTGTCCTCGGCGATCGCGCTGGTCGGTTTGCCGTTCTATGCCACCTACGCGGCGGCCAAGGCCGGCATCGCGCATTTCGGCGAGGCATTGCGGCGCGAGCTCAAGGGCGAGGGCGTGCATGTGTTGACGGCCTATCCGGGCGCGACCGATACGCCGATGATGGCCACCAACCACGCCGGTGCGGACGAGGGCTTCGGGCGCGAGGCGGCGGCGGACGTCGCGGCGGCGATCGTCCTGGGGATCGAGGACGAGGCGCTCCAGGTGGTGCGCACCAACGAGAAGCGGGCGCAGATGGTGGCGCTCAACCGCGCGGATCCGGCGGCGGTCGATGCGCGATTTGCCGAGCTCAAGCCGGTGCTGGAGGAGGCCGTGCGGGATCACGCTGCACTGTGATCTTGTTCGCTCCGCGCACTGCGGTGCGCCATGAAAGCGCCCGGCTCCGGCCGGGCGTTTTTTTTGCTGCGCCAAGGTCCCGCTTCAATTGCAGGAGCCCACTTCTGGGCGATGCTCTTATGGCCGCGCGTGCGTTGGAGCAAAGACCAACGCCCACAAGTGGGTTCCTACAGGAGCGAGGCAGAAGGCACGGATCGTCTTCAGCCGAGATGGGCTGGTCGCATTCCCGACCGGAATAGCCCTTAGTCGTCGGTCGCGTCTACTCGGGCTCCGGGTGCGCTCGTAGCTTGTGGTTCACGGGAGCACGAGGCGGACGCTTCGACTCCCGATCGATCACACGACACCCAAGGAGTCCGACCATGACCACGTTCACCACCTACACCCCCGACAACGCACCCGCTGCCTCCAGGGCCGGCCTCGACGGAGCCAAGGCCGCCTTCGGCTTCGTGCCGAACCTGCAGGCGACCATGGCCGAATCGCCGGAGCTGCTGGCCGGCTATTCCACGCTGTGGGGCCTGTTCGCCGAGACGTCGCTGACGCCGCACGAGCAGCAGGTGGTGATGCTCACCTCCAACTTCGAGAACGAGTGCCACTACTGCATGGCTGGCCACTCGGTGCTGGCGAAGATGCAGAAGATGGATCCGGGGGTGATCGCCGCACTGCGCAACGGCACGCCGCTGCCCGATGCGCGGCTGGAAGCGCTGCATCGCTACACCGGGCTGGTCGTGCGCCAGCGCGGCTGGGTGTCGGACGCGGACACCGACGCCTTCCTGGCCGCCGGCTTTACCCGCCGCAACGTGTTCGAAGTAATCCTCGGCGTGGCGACCAAGGTGATGAGCAACTACACCAACCACATCGCCCATACCCAGCTCGACGCCTTCATGCACGGCAGCGAGTGGACCAAGCCGGGCGCCGAACAGGCCGCCTGAGCCGTTGCCCGGCGCGCTGGCGGCCATGGCGTCGCTGGCGCGCAAACCGGGCCCTCCGTTTCCCGATCATTCCCTAGGTTTTCTCCGAGAGGACTTTCCCATGTCACTGCAAGCCAAACTGGATGCCTTCAAGGCCGATTTCGAAGCAGGCAAACCACCGTACAGCGTGCCGCACCCGGTCATCGAGGCGATGCATCGCGCCACCGCCGAACTGATCGCCTCCGGCGCTGCCGGGCGCGCGCTCAAGGCCGGCGACCGCGCGCCGTCGTTCGCGCTGAAAGACCCCGAGGGCCAGTTGGTGCAGTCGGCCGAGCTGCTCCGGCAGGGGCCGTTGATCGTCAGCTTCTACCGCGGCGTGTGGTGCCCGTACTGCAACATGGAGCTGCAGGCGCTCGAGGCGGTTCTGCCCGAGTTCGAGAAGCTCGGCGCGCGGCTGGTCGCGATCTCGCCGCAGGTCCCGGCGAACAGCCGCAAGTCGGTGCGCCAGAACCACCTGTCGTTCCTGATCCTGTCCGATACGAAGGGCGAGGTCGGGGCAGCCTTCGGCCTGCGCTTCGAACTGCCGGACTACCTGGTCGAGGTCTACAAGGGCCTGAAGAACGACCTGCCCGCGTTCAACGACGACCCGAGCTGGACGCTGCCGATGCCGGCTCGCTACGTGATCGGGCAGGACGGCACGATCCTCTATGCCGAAGTGAATCCGGACTACACCCGTCGACCCGAGGCGGAGGACATGCTGCCGGTACTGCGCCAGGCGGCGCAGAGTCGCGCGGCCTGAGTCGGCCCGCGGCTGGACTTCGTGCGTTCGCATCGAAGCAGCCGCGGGTCCGCACCTGGCCGGTCATTCAACGGGCGAAGAAGGTGAGGATGGCGTCCGCGATCTCGCCCGCGTGGGTCTCCAGCGCGAAATGCCCGGTGTCGAGGAAACTCACGCGTGCTTCGGGAATGTCGCGCTTGAACGCTTCGGCGCCCGGCGGAAGGAAGAACGGATCGTTCTTGCCCCAGATCGCCAGGAAGCGCGGCTGATGCTCGCGGAAATACGCCTGGAAGGCCGGATACAGGGCGACGTTGCTTTTGTAGTCGAGGAACAGGTCCAACTGCACGTCGTCCATGCCGGGGCGGGCAAGGTAGTAGTTGTCCAGCGCGATGCCATCGGGCGACACCAGCGATTCATCGGCGACGCCATGGGTGTATTGCCAGCGCGTCGTATCCGGGGCGAGAAGTTTGCGCAGCGCCTCGCGGTTGGCCTGCGAGGGGTCTTCCCAGTAAGCGCGGATGGGGTCCCAGCCCTCGCTCAGCCCCTCGACATAGGCGTTGCCGTTCTGCGAAACGATGCCGGTGATGCGCTCGGGATGCTTCGCGGCGAGGCGAAAGCCGGTCGGCGCGCCATAGTCGAACACATAGACAGCGAAGCGATCGAAACCCACCACTTCGGTAAAGCGGTCGATGACATCGGCGATATGGTCGAACGTGTACCCGAACTGGTCACGCGGCGGCATGTCGGACTGACCGAAACCGGGCAGATCGGGCGCGACGATGTGGAAATCGTTACTGAGCAGCGGGATCAGGTCGCGGAACATGTGGCCGGCGCTCGGGAAGCCATGGAGCAGCAGCAACTTGGGTTTCCCGGCCTCGCCTGCCTCGCGGTAGAAAACCTTCAGGCCATCGACGTTGGCATGGCGATATCGAACAGTGGACATGGCAGTTCTCCTTCGGTGTGGGAGGCGTGGGGCGGAGATCGCAGGTCTGCGTTGGATGACATGGGTCGCGCGGGACGCTGCCGGCGGCACGGGCCCACAGGCAGATCCGGCGGGCAGCCCCATCAGTAACCATTCCAATAGTCTTTGTCTGGACTGAGTCGGCGGCCCGGACTCGGTTCGAGGCGTTCGCGCAGGCGACATACAGCAGCGGCTGCGCTTCCTATCGCCGACGTAATTTCTACGGCTTGGACGCATTCACTGAGCACGCACCCGGCTTGAAATGGTCGTAACCGCTCAAATATGAGTTGAGAGGTTATGTTCGACAAAGTAACTTGTCAAGCGCATTTTTGATGGTTACTTTGGCGACAGGAGAATTCGCATGACACAAGCGGCACCCGCTTTTTTTCTGGCCGACTCGCTCGCGCTGGACTTCCTCAATTCCGTGGCGACGCCCGTGGATACCCCGATCGATTGGCTCGGCGACGGCGAGGGACTGATGGGCTGGCTTCGCCAGGCGCAACTCGTGCCTGAGGAGGTGCTCCTTGCGACGCGCGAGCGTGCGATTCCGGGGGAGATCGATCGTCTTGCCGGACAGGCCAGGGCACTGCGCGAGTGGTTTCGCGGCTTCGTGTGCAACCACATGGGGCGCCCGCTGCGCGAGGCCGACCTGGCCGAACTTGCACCGCTCAACGAGTTGTTGAAGCGCGACGAAAGCTTTGGCCGGATCGTCGCGGCGCCCTCGGGGCAATCTCCCGCGTTCGCACTCATCCGGATGCGCCATTGGAACTCGCCCGAGGCCCTGTTGCTGCCGATCGCCGAAGCGATCGCCCGGGTGGTTTGCGACGAAGACTTCTCTTACGTGAAGGCTTGCGAGGGACCCGCCTGCTCATTGCTCTTCGCCGATCACACCCGAGGCCACGCCCGTCGCTGGTGCAGCATGGCCCTTTGCGGCAATCGCGCAAAACAGGCGGCTCACCGGAACCGGCGAAAGGCGCCGCTCGGCGGGTGACCCGGATTGGCTGGGGAGCGGACGTGCTTCGCAACCTGCGCCCCGGTCCGTGATCCTTCCGGCGCGGAATGCCTCCCGCGCCCGTGTCGCGGAAGCGGGTTCGTCCTCATCCATCGCCGACGAAAAAAAGGCGCCACTGGAGTGGCGCCCTTGAGCGCCGCTTCACTGGACCGCCGGGAAATCCAGCTCGGTGTCGTTGATGCGGTTGAACGTGTTGGTGAAGACGACCAGCGCGATCGCCAGGCTGATGTCCACCAGTTGCGCGTCGGTGTAGCCGGCCGCCTTGATCGCGGCGAACTCCGATTGGGCGATGGTGCCGCTGGTCTCGACCAGGAGGCGCACGAAACGGGTCAGCGCATCGCGCTTCGCATCGCCCGTCGGCTGGCCGGCGCGGATCTGCTTGAGCGCTTCGGGCTTCAGGCCGGCCATCTTGCCGAGCATGCTGTGTGCGGCCACGCAGTAGTCGCAGCCGGATACTTCGCTGACCAGCAACTTGATGGTCTCCAGGTCCTGCCTGGCAAGGCTGCCGGAGGCCAGTACGGCTTCCGCCTGCAGGATCGCCTTCAGCGCAGCGGGGCCATACGCGCCGATCGCGGCGAAGGTGTTGGGCACGCTGCCGGCGACCTTGCGGACTTGGGCATAGACCTCGGCAGTGGCGCCGGTGGCGGACTGCACGGACGGGGTGGCGAGACGGGACATGACGGACTCCTCGTTGGGTGGTTGGAACGTGGGAGTCACTCTAGGTGTGCACGTCGAGTCGTTTAATGCTTTATTTAATCGATTGCATGCTCTATCGTCTCGTTTCGCGGTCGGTATCGCCGGGGAGAAGTCGCCCGGTCGTCGCCGCGTCAGACCTGGCGGGGCACCGTTCGATCGGCAGGCTGCTCTGCGCAATGCGGCCGGCCGCGTGCCCGTCCGCCTGCGCAGACGGCATGCGGGCGCAGCATCGGCGACGTCCGGGGTCGCGTCGGAGATGGCTGCCTACGGAATCGAAGCGAGGCTCGCGCGCGGCGCCGGTGCGACGGCACCACTGGTGCGCGCCTGCCCGTCGTCCGCCGTGGCCAGCCGCCGGGCGAGTTGCTGCGCGGCCACGCGGATCTCGGCCATCGCGCCGCATTCCCACAGGTTGCCGCGCAGCAGCGCGCCGATCGCGTACAGCCCCACCTGCAGTTCGCCGCGGGCGTTGAGCAGTTGCCCGTCGGGATGCGCGGCTACGCCCAGTTGCAGCGGATCGGGCATGGCCAGCCCGTCGCGCAGCAGGCGCGAGAGCAGCGCGTGCTCGGTGTAGGCGACTGCGGTATCCAGGCCGGTGGCCTGGATCACCAGG
Organism: Frateuria sp. YIM B11624; assembly: GCF_049727805.1. Lineage (NCBI taxonomy): Bacteria > Pseudomonadati > Pseudomonadota > Gammaproteobacteria > Lysobacterales > Rhodanobacteraceae > Frateuria > Frateuria sp. YIM B11624. Next base: position 54,710 of record NZ_JBCNYA010000022.1, on the reverse strand, counting down.
TCCGCCGGCAAGGTATCGGTCTGCTGCGTGGCCCGATGGCGCACGCTCACCCGCAAGGGTCCATGCCCATCGACCTCGAGCACGCGTGCCGCATGCACGCGCAGGCGGCCCTCCCCGCGCATCCGCCTGAGCGCCTCCGCCGAGGCGGGCGCGACGCGGTGGCGCGCCGCCTCCCACAGCCAGCGAAGCTGGCGCAGGAAGCGCCGGCGCTGCTTGGCGTCCAGGCGCCGCCACAGCCGTGCGTTGATCGGGCGCATGCCGTCGATGAGGCTGCGCCAGTCGGCCTGCGGCGCAGCCTCGATCGCGTCGCGCACCTGCCGCAGCATCGCGTGCAGGCCGTCGCTCGCGAGCAGGGCCGTATTCAATGCCGATTGCCGGGGGTGCGGCGGCAGCGGCAGCGTGGCGTGCTCGAAGGGAAACTGCCCATGGCGCGACAGCGCGACCAGCTCGGCCTCCGGCCAGCGGTCGGCCGCGGAGAGCAGCGTGTCGACGGCGGTGAGGCCGGTGCCGATCACCAGCACGCGGCGGGGCGCCGGCTCGCGGCTGGCGATGCGCCAGGGATCGAGCACGTAGGCGCCGCTCTGCAGCGCCTCGCGCGAGACCGCCTTCAGCGGCCGCGGCGACAGCGCGCCCAGCGCCAGCACCACCGCGTCGGCCTTGATCAGCAGGCCGTTCGCCAGGCGCACCGCATAGCCGCCGTCGCACAGCGGCTCCAGTTGGACGGCGTCGTCGCCGTGGATCTGGAAGCGGCGGCCCTGCTGCAGGGCCTGGTCGGCGCAGGCACGCACCTGCGCCTCGACGAAATCGCCGAACAGGCCGCGCGGCAGGAAGTCGTCGGCACCCACGCCGTCCATGCGCTGCGTGGCGAACTGCAGGAACTCGCCGTCGCTGCCCGCGAACAGGCCCATCGCATGGGCGCGCACATTGAGCAGGTGGCGGTCGCTGCCACCGGCGTAAGCCACGCCGCGGCCGGCCACGGTGCGGTCGCCGGTGATCCAGTGCACCTGCGCGTCGCCGCGGCGCAGCAGCTCGCCGAAGAGCGAGGCGCCCGCGGCGCCGCCGCCAATGATCGCGATGTCAGCCATACGTTCTCCTGTCGCGGACGACGTTCCATCGCCCTGCCGCCTGGCAGGCCGATGAAGAGGTGGGGTCGAGGGAATGCGGCGCGGCCTGGCGGTCAGGCGCGGCGGGCGGTGCGCTCCGTGGATGCCGTGCGATGCGTCGTTTGCATGGGGCTCACCTGCGGCCGGTTCGTTGGGTGCCACTCGAACACAGCATCCGTTAAGGAACGGCTAGGCGGCCGCAAGGATCGGGTTCGCCGTGGCGAACACGAATCGTAGACAGAAGGCCGGGCCGGCGCCATCGCCGGTCCCGTGCTTCTGCGGGCTGGACTTCAGCGCATGGCGTGCAATGTCACCGCCGCCGCCACAGCCGATCGACCGCCCACGGGCCGCTTCCGCCCAGCACCAGCGCGACGAGCCCGGCGAGGTAGAGCAGGTCGGTCTCGTACCCCGGCTGCCCGAAGTGCGCGCCGGCGGCGGTCACCGCCTGCAGCTTGATCGAGCTGAAGCCGTAGGGCAGGTGGACGGTGAAGATCGCGACCAGCAGCACGATCGCCATCGGGATGCTGGCCAGCGGAATGAACGCGCCGAGCAGCACCGCCAGCCCGCCGAAGAGCTCGACCAGGATCGTCGCCCACGCCAGCAAGCCGGGGGCGGGCATGCCGAGCGCATGCAGGATGCCGGTGAACGACTCCGGTCCGCGGGCGAGCTTGGCATAGCCGTGCTCCATGAAGCCGAAGCCGACGATCAGGCGCAGGGGAATCGCATACCAGTGGTAGCGGAGGGAAGGCAGCAGGTGCCGGCAGCGGTCGATGAGGGTGTCCATGCCGGGGCTTTCGCTCGCAGCCCTGCTCCGGTTACAGGCGTCGTCGATCCGCCGGCGCGGCCAGCCGCCCGCGCATCAATGCGCCCAGGGCGAATGCAGGATGATGCTGCACAGGTCCACGCGCCGGAAGGCAGGATTCCTGAAGGCGATGAAGTCGTCGTTGAAGGTGCCGAAGGTGCTGTCCGGGCGGTGCTTCAGGCCCTCGTAGAAGGCGTCGATGATGGCGTGCTTGAAATCCTGCGCACGCGGCCAGGCGGACGTCACCGCCTCGCGCTCCTCGTCGGTGAACTGGTCGTACGCGCGGCCGGCCACGTCCATGCCGGTGGCGACGTGGAGCAGCGCGGCCTCCGGGTGCATGAACTGCGGAATGCCGGGCGTCGTGTGGAACGCGATCGCGCTCCACACCTTCTCGATGTCGCGTTCGGCGATGCCATGGCCGCGCAGGAAGTCGCGCGCCGCATTGGCGCCGTCGACCTCGAAGCGCAGCGTGCTTTCGCGGAAGCGCACGGCGAGGCCGAGGTCGTGGAACATCGAGCCCACGTAGAGCAGCTCCGGATCGAAGGCCAGCTTGCGTCGCCTGCCGGCCAGCGCGCCCCAGGCATAGACGCGCATGGAGTGCAGGAACAGCAGTTCGCTCTCGCTGTCGCGGACCAGCTCGGTCGCTTCGCGGGCGATCGCGCTGTCGGGAACGGGGATGCCGAGGATGTCTCCGGTCGACATGGGATCCTCCGGGTCAGCCTTGCGCGCGGCGGACGGCTTCGGGCGTGTTGCGGAAGCTGATCGCCAGCCGGTTGTAGGTGTTCATCACGCCGATGGCGAACGTCAGGTCGACCAGTTCCTTCTCGCTGAAGATCGCCGAGGCGGCCTGGAAATCGGCGTCGGGCACGCCGGTCTGCGCGACCTGCGTCACCGACTCGGCCCACGCGAGCGCGGCTTTCTCGCGCTCGCTGAAGAGCGGGCCGGCCTCGCGCCAGGCCTGCACGAGCGCGAGCTTGTCGACTGCCACGCCCTTCTTCAGCAGGTCACGGGTGTGCATGTCCAGGCAGTAGGCGCAGCCGTTGATCTGGCTCACGCGCAGGTAGACCAGGTCCACCAGCACGGGGTCGAGACCGGACTGCGTCACGTAGCCGTAGACCGTGCCGAGCGCCTTGGCGCCGGCCGGCGCAACCTGGTTGTAGTCGATGCGTTGGGACATGGCGGTACCTATTCGTCGGGGGTGGTGAGCGGCTGGTCGCCGGTGTCGACGACGAACACGGCCAGCAGCCGGGCCGGCATGGTCCTGCTCGCATTGCGGCTGATCCGGTGGTGGGCGCCGGGCAGTTCGTAGAAGGACTCGCCCGCCCGGTAGACCCGCGCCGGTCCATCGTCGACCTGGCTCTGGATCTCGCCCGAAAGCACGTAGGCGTAGATGAAGGCCGAGCGGGCATGGTGGTGCGGAGCGGAGGCGCCGCCCGGCGGATAGTCCACCTCCACCGCGACCAGCGACTTGCCCGGGACGTTGGGGAGCGCGTGCGAGAAGTTCGGTCTGACGGTGCCGTCCGGGGCGTGCGCGCAGGCGCTCCCGGCGAATACGGCGCTGGCCAGCAGGGCGGCGAAGAAACGGTTGATCGACATGGCGGGCTCCTTTCGGGAAGGCCGCGATCTTGCGCCCGGCAAGGTGCACTCGAAAGAACCAGAAGTCGATTTTTTTTCTGTACCATGAAGCATGGCATCCGCGCTGCACATCCGCATCGACCGCGCCGCCGGGACCACGCTGGCGGAACAGATCCGCCTCGGCGTGCTGGCGGCCATCGGCAGCGGCGCGCTCGCGCCCGGTGCGAAGCTGCCCTCGTGGCAGGCGCTGGCCGCGCAACTGGGTGTCGCGCGGGGCACGGTCAAGTCCGCCTACGAGCGGCTGGCGGACGAGCAGGTCATCGTCTCGTCGCGGCCGGGCGGCACGCGGGTGGCCGATCACCCGGCGAGCGGACGGGTCGCTGCCGGCGGCGAAGAGGACGCACCGCCCGAGCTTTACCGGCACCTGTTCGTCGGTCCCGCCGTTTTCCAGATGGGCGTGCCCGCCTCGGACTGCTTCCCGGCCACCCTGCTGGCGCGCCTGCGCGCGCATGCCGCGCGGGCGGAAGTGGCCACGCCCGCCGTGTATCCGGACCCGCGCGGCGAGCTCGCCTTGCGGCGCGAGATCGCCGCGCACCTGGCGCTCGCGCGGGGGATCGAATGCCGGCCCTCCCAGGTCTTTGTCACGGCGGGCTTCACCGGTGCCTTGGAGATCACGCTGCGGGTGCTGCGCGCGGAAGGCCGCCGGGCGTGGATGGAGGACCCCGGCTTTTTCCAGAGCCGCCGGGCGCTCGCATTCGCCGGGCTCGTGCCGGTGCCGGTGCCGGTCGATGACGACGGCCTGGATGTCGCCGCCGGCATCGAGCGGGCGCCCGACGCGGCGCTGGCGCTGGTCACGCCCGGGCAGCAGGCGCCGCTCGGCGCGACGCTGTCGCTCGGGCGGCGAATCGAGCTGATCGCCTGGGCCGCGCGTAGCGGCGCCTGGATCATCGAGGACGACTATCTCGGCGAGCTTCAGCTCCGGCGTCGCGCCGCGCCCGCGCTGGCCTCTCTGGACCGCAGTGGACGGGTCATCCACATCGGCTCGTTCAGCAAGACCATCAGCCCGGCGCTGAGGCTCGGTTTCATCGTCGCGCCCACGCAACTGGTGGAGCGGTTCAACGAGGCGGTGATGTGCCTCGGCTCGGCACCCGGCCCGGCCGTGCAGCACGCCATCGCCCGGTTCATGCACGAGGGCCACTACATGCGCCACCTGCGGCGCATGAAGCGCGTCTACTTGGCCAGGGGCGAGGCGCTGCAGGCCGCGCTGGAGCGCAAGGGCTACCGCGTGCGGATCGGTGGCCTGGCGGCGCTGGTGCAGTTGCCCGACGCGGTGCCGGATGTCGCCGTGGCGCGCGAGGCCCGTGCCTGGGGACTCGCGCCGGAACCGCTGTCACCCTGGTACCAGTCCGGTGGCGCGTGCCGTTCCGGCCTGCTGCTGGGCATCGCCACCGCGGACGAGGCGAAGCTTGCCTCGGCATGCGAGCGGCTGCACGAGCTGGTCGACAGGTTTTCCCCGGACGGGGGCACCGGCGCCGGATGATCGACCGCCGCGCCGTTGCCAGCGGAGCAGGCTTGCGTCCAGTATCGCGGTCCAGCTTGTGCCAGCAGTTCCTTCATCGGAGGTTTGCGTGAACGCAACGACGGAGTTGACCGGTTGCGAGGTCGGCTACGACATCCCAGCCGTGCCGGGCATGGACGAGGCCGACATCCAGACGCCGTGCCTGATGCTCGATCTGGATGCGCTGGAGCGCAACATCCGCAAGATGGGCGAGTACGCGCGTGCGCACGGCATGCGTCATCGCAGCCACGGCAAGATGCACAAGTCGGTCGACGTGCAGAAGCTGCAGGAAAGCCTGGGTGGCGCGGTCGGCGTGTGCTGCCAGAAGGTGTCCGAAGCGGAGGTGTTCGCGCGCGGCGGCATTGCCGACATTCTGGTCTCCAACCAGGTGCGCGACCCGCTGAAGATCGACCGCCTCGCGCGCCTGCCGCGATCCGGGTCGCGGATCACCGTCTGCGTCGACGACCTGGCGAACGTGGCCGAGCTTTCCGTCGCGGCGCAAAGGCACGGCACCACGCTGGACTGCCTGGTCGAGATCGACTGCGGCGCACGCCGCTGCGGTGTCGCCACGCCGGAGGAAGCGGTCGCGATCGCCAGGGCCATCGAAGCCGCGCCGTCGCTCGCGTTCGCCGGCATCCAGGCGTACCAGGGCGCCATGCAGCACCTGGAAAGCTACGCCGACCGCAAGTCCCGGCTCGACGACGCCATCGCCTTGGCGAAGGCCACCGTCGAAGCGTTGCGGGCGGCCGGACTGGCGCCCGCGATCGTTTCCGGCGGGGGCACCGGCTCCTATCCGTTCGAGTCCGGGTCGGGTGTCTACAACGAACTGCAGTGCGGCAGCTACGCCTTCATGGACGCGGACTACGGGCGCATCCGGGACCGGGATGGCCACCGCATCGACCAGGGCGAGTGGGAAAACGCGCTGTTCGTGCTGACCTCGGTGATGAGCCGCGCCCGGCCCGGCCAGGCGGTCTGCGACGCGGGGCTCAAGGTGCTGTCGCTCGACAGCGGCCTTCCGGTCGTGCACGGCCGCGATGACGTCAGCTACGTCAACGCCTCGGACGAACATGGCGTGATCGAGGACCGGCACGGCGTCCTGCGCATCAACGAGAAGCTGAAGCTCGTCCCTGGGCATTGCGATCCCACCTGCAACCTGCACGACTGGTACGTCGGCGTGCGCAACGGCAAGGTCGAGGCGGTGTGGCCGGTGTCGGCGCGCGGCAAGAGCTACTGACGCGGGCCGTCGACGAAGCCGGCGGTCAGCCGGCCATCACCCGCAACCGTTCGGCGGTGCGCGCATCGGCCGGCACGAACGCCTCCAGCGCGAGTTCGGCCAGCGTGATGTCCACCGGCGTGCCGAACACGGTGGTGGTGCTGAGCATGGAGAGCACCTGGCCGTCGAGCTCCAGTTGCAGCGGCACGGCGATGGCCGAAGCGATGTCCGCCTCGGCGGTACCTTCCGGCATCGGCAACGCCTGCAGTTCGCGCAGCAGCGCGATGAGCTGCGCATCGTGGCTGGCGTCGATCTGCTGGCGCAGGCGGTGCAGCAGGTGGGCGCGCCACTGGCCGAGGTTGCGGATGCGCCGGGCCAGCCCGGCCGGGTGCAGGCTCAGGCGCAGCACGTTGACCGGCGGTGCGAGCAGCTCGGGCGCGACGCCGCCGAGCAGGCGCAGCGTCGCCTGGTTGCTGGCGACCAGTTGCCAGTGGCGGTCGACGGCGAGCGCGGGGTAGGGCTCCAGGCCCTTGAGCAGCAGGTCGATGGTGGCGCGCGCGGTGGCGAGCGCGGGGTCGTCCAGCGCGCGTTCGCGAAAGGCGGGCGCGAAGCCGGCCGCGATCAGCAATGCGTTGCGCTCGCGCAGCGGCACGCCCAGGTACTCGGCCAGGTGCAGGATCATCTCGCGGCTCGGTTGCGACCGGCCCGATTCGACGAAGCTCAGGTGGCGCGTGGAGATCTCCGCGCCGGTGGCCAGGTCGAGCTGGCTGAGTCGACGGTGGCGGCGCCATTCGCGCAGGAGGTCGCCGATCGGGCGCTGGACGTCGATGGGTTGGGCGTTCATGGGGGCGATGATGCCAAAGGCTCGCGAGCCTGGGCGGACGGGTGGGTTCCCTTTCACGAGCGTGGCCGGAGTCGAGGGGCTGCCGGGATCGTGCCTCTCGACTTCCCGTCGCTACGCGGCGACCGGCTCGCACACGAACGCATGGATGTCCGCCACCACCCGGTCGAAGTGCGTGTGGTACAGCCCGTGCGGCGCGCCGTCGTACTCGACGTAGCGGCTGTGCGGTACCAGCGTGGCGATCGCGCGGCCCTGCTGCACCGGCTCGCTGACGTCGCGGTTGCCGTGGATCACCAGCAACGGCACGTCGAGTGCCGCCAGTTCCGCGCGCTGGTCCGCGCGCTTGGCGCGGAAGCATTCCACCAAGGCCTGCAGCGAGGCGCTGCGGATGATGTCGATGGTGTGCTGCACGTATTCCGGCGTGGTGCCCGTTTCGGCGGGCAGGAAGAAGCCCTCGGCGTTGTCGGCCAGCCAGCGCGGCAGATCGTGGCGGATCGCGGCGAGCACCGCGTCGGTGGTCGGCTCGTCCATGCTCCAGGGGCCGCGGCTGCCCTCGGCATAGCTGGGCGCGATGGGCGCCAGGAAGACTACGCGCGCCACGCGTGCGCTGCCGTGGCGGGCGAGATGGCGCGTGCATTCGCCGCTGGCCATCGAGTGCGTGACGATGGTCACGCCGTGCAGGTCGAGATGGCCGAGCAGTTCGGCGACGTCGTCGGCGAGGCGGTCGAGCCGGTAGCCGCGGCCGGGATCGTCCGAGCGGCCGTGCCCGCGCCGGTCCAACGCGATACAGCGGTAGCCGAGCGCGTTGAAGTGCAGCATGTGCCTGTCCCAGGCGCGCGAGTCCAGCGCCCAGGAGGCGAGGAAGACGATGGGCTGGCCGCGGCCCCAGTCGCGATAGAACAGTTCCGTGCCGTCGGTGGTGGTGAAGTGACTCATGGTGGGCTCCGAATCGGTGGCTGTTTTCGCGCGATGGCTCAGGCGGCCATCGGCACCTTGTCGAGGAAGCCGTGCACGCGGCGGATGCGGCCCTCGTCCAGTTCGGCCACGTCGAAGCCGACGACCAGCGGTTCGGCTGCGCCGGGCGCGCTCAGGTGCCACTGGAAGCGGGCGATGTCGTGGTGCGCATCGACGTCCCCCGCAAGGGCGAAGCGGTGGCCGGGAAACATCGCCTGCACCGCGGCGATGGTCGCGTCGATGCCTTCCCAGCCCCGGGTCTGCACCATCGGATCGGTGTAGACGGCATGCTCGGCATAGACGTCCTCGATCAGCGCGCGACGGCGCAGCGGATCGGCTTCGTTCCAGGCGCGGATGTAGTTGTCGATGAGCGGGCGGGTGGCAGTCATGGCGTGTGCTCCGTGGGTTGGGTACGGAGCAGAGCTTGCGCGCGCACCCGCCGCGCGGCGATTACCTGGGAGGTAATGACATGGACGCCGGCCCCGTTCAGTGCGCCGCGGGCTGGGCTTGCGCGGAAGGCGAGGCGACGCGGGGCCGCAGGCACAGGCCGCCGAGTGCCGCCGCAAGCAGGGCAAAGCCGGTGCCCAGCAGGAAGGCGACGCGGTAGCCGCCGTTGAGCGCCACGGCGTTGGCGAGCCCGGCATCCAGCAGCGTGCCGGTACGCGCCGCGGCAAGGCTGGCCAGCACGGCCAGGCCCAGCGCTCCGCCCATCATGAAGGCGGTATTGACCACGCCCGAGGCCAGCCCCGAATCGCGCGGCTCGACGTCGTTCATGGCGGCCAGCAGCACCGGGTTGAAGGCGATGCCCGCGCCCAGGCCGAGCAGCAGCATGCCCGGCAGCACGTCGACGAGGAAGCGACCGTCGGCCGGCGCACGTGCGAACAGGGCCAGGCCGATAGCGGCCACCACTAAGCCGCCGGCCAGCGGGCTGCGGATGCCGAAGCGCATCACGATGCGCGCCGACAGTCCCAGCGAGCACGCCGCCATCACCAGGTTGGCGGGCAGGAAGGCCAGGCCCACCTGCATGGGGCCGTAGCCGAGCACCAGTTGCAGGTACAGCGCGGAGAGGAAGAACCAGGCGAACATCGCGCCTGCCCACAGCACGCCCACCACGTTGGCGATCGCCAGGTTGCGCAGGCGGAACAGCTTGAGCGGCACCAGCGGCGCCCGCACCCGTGCCTCGATGGCGAGGAACAGCGCGAACAGCACGGCAGCGCCGGCAAGCATGCCGAGCGTGGCGGCGGACGCCCAGCCGGCCTCGTTGCCTCCCACGATGGCGTACACCGCCAGGATCAGCGCCGCGGTGACGGTGATCGCACCGCCCACGTCCAGGTGCCGCATGTCGCTGCTGCCGTGCACCGCCGGCAACAGCCGCAGCGAGGCGATGAACACCGCCAGGCCGATCGGCAGGTTGACCAGGAACACCCAGTGCCAGCTCAGCGTGCTGACCAGCAGGCCGCCGAGCAGCACGCCCACGCTGCCGCCGCCGGCGCAGACGAAACCGTACACGCCCATCGCCTTGGCGCGCTCGGCCGGTTCGGTGAACAGGTCCATGATCAGCGACAGCGCCACCGCGGTGACCACCGCGCCGCCCAGCCCCTGGATGCCGCGCGCGATCACCAGCCATTCGCGCGAGTGCGCCATGCCGCAGGCGAGCGAGGCGACGGTGAATAGCACCAGCCCGAGCAGGAACAGCTTGCGGTGGCCGAACAGGTCGCCCAGCCGCCCGCCCAGCAGCAGGAAGCCGCCGTAGGTGAGTATGTAGGCGTTCACCACCCAGGCCAGCGTGGCCTCGGAAAAGCCAAGGTCGCTGCGGATCGAGGGCAGCGCCACGTTCACGATGGTGGTGTCCAGCACGATCATCAGCACGCCCAGGCAGAGCACGGTGAGCGCGAGCCAGCGGCCGTCGCGCGGCGATGCGGTGGAACTGGTAATGGCGGGAATGTTCAAGCAGGACTCCTCGCAGGGACGGGCAGCATGGCAGGAAGGCACGAACGGATCACGGGGATTGCCAGGACGACGCGCCAGCCGGGGCTGGATCGACATGGACGGATCCGGCCGCCTGCCGGGGCATGCGAGAATGCCCGGCCATGAACCTGCTCGCCATCGAAACCAGCACCGAAGCCTGTTCCGTCGCCCTCGTGCACGGCGAGGAAGTGATCGCCCGCAGCGAACTGGCGCCGCGGCGGCACGCCGAACTGGCGCTGCCGATGGCCGACGCGCTGCTGGCCGAGGCCGGCCTGGGACGGCATGCGCTCGATGCGATCGCGGTCGGCCGCGGCCCCGGCGCGTTCACCGGCGTGCGGTTGGGCGTGGCGCTGGCGCAGGGTATGGCGCTGGCGCTGGATCGCCCGGTGGTGCCGGTGTCCTCGCTCGCTGCGTTGGCGCTGGAAGCGGCGGAGGACGAGGCGGCGATCCTCGCAGTGATCGACGCGCGCATGGGCGAGATCTACGCCGCCTGCTACCGGCGCGACGCCGCCGGTGGGCTGGTGGCGTTGGACGAGGAGCGTGTGTGCGCGCCCGCCGCATTGGCGTTGCCGCAAGCCGAGGCATGGAACGTGGTCGGCAGCGGCTGGGCCACCTATGCGGAGGTGCTGCGCGGACACCTCACCGGTGCGCTGAAGCAGGCCGACGGCGCGTGCTATCCGCAGGCGCGCCACGTGGCGGAACTGGCGGTGCGCGAATACCAGGCGGGTCGCGCGGTGGCGCCGGAGCAGGCGCTGCCGGTGTATCTGCGCGACAAGGTGGCGCTGACGCTGGCGGAGCAGGGACGGAAGGCGCCCTAGCCGTCGCGGATCCCGCGCTCCGGCCGGACGTGCGGTTGCGCTGAACCTCTGCCCCCGATCTGCCGAGGGAACGCCTCAAAGCTGCCCGATCACCAGCTGCACCAGCAGGCTGCTCACCGCCACCGCCACCCACACGCCGAAGCCCAGCAGGATCGGCCGCGGCCCGCTGGAAATCATCTTGCGCAGGTTCGCCGACAGCCCGATCGCGGTCAGCGCCACGATGATCAGGAACTCCGCCAGCGCATGGATCAGCGGTTGCACGGCGACCGGCACCAGCCCGGCGGTGCGCACGCCCGAGGCGACCAGGAACCACAGGATGAACCACGGGAAGATGCGCCTGAGGCTGAAATCGGCTGCACCTTTCTTTTTCTCGCGCATCGCCACCATCACCGCCAGCGTGATGCACACCGGGATGATCAGCGTGGCGCGGGTGAGCTTGACGATGGTGGCGTAGTCGCCGGCGGCGTGGCTGTAGCTGTAGCCGGCCGCGACCACCGAGGAGGTGTCGTTGATCGCGGTGCCCGCCCACAGCCCGAAGCCGAGATCCGACAGGTGCATCAGGTGGCCGAGCAGCGGGAACAGCAGTACGGCCACCACGTTGAACAGGAAGATGGTGGAGATCGCGAACGCGGTGTCGTGCTCGTCCGGGCGGATGATCGGCGTCACCGCCGCGATCGCCGAGCCGCCGCAGATCGCCGTGCCGACGCCGATCAACACCTTGAGCTGGTCGTGCACGCCGAGCAGCCGGCCGAGTCCCCAGGCCGCCACGAAGGCCGCGCTCATGGTGATCAGCGTGACCGACAGCGATTCCAGGCCGGTCTTCGCCACCTGGTCGAGGCTGAGCCCGAAGCCCAGCGCGATGATCGACCACTGCAGCACCTGCTTGCCGGCGAACTGGATGCCGGGCGTGAAGCGCACGCCGGGCGAAAGCGTGTTGCGCACCACGATGCCGAGCACGATGCCGATCACCGGGCCGCCGACCAGCGGCGCCAACCGTCCGAGCCACAGCGCGACCAGCGCGATGGCCAGCGCCAGGCCCAGCCCGGGCAGGCGGGCGGCGAAGGTGGGGGCAGGAGCGGCGGCAACGACGTTCATCGGATGTCCGGGTGATGGCACGGCGTTATTGTCCGCCCCGGTCGGCATCAGCAAAACTTTGCATGTTTGATCGGTGCTATAAGTTCTGCTGAATGCTCAACCTCACGCCCCGCCAGCTCGACGTGTTCGTGCAGACCGCGCTGCACGGCAGTCTGCGCGCGGCCGCCGCGCGCGTACACCTGACCCAGCCGGCCGCCAGCATGGCGCTGGCCGAGCTGGAGCGGCAGCTCGGCGCGCCGCTGTTCGACCGCGAGCGCGGCCGTCTGCATCTCAACGCGCGCGGACGCGAGCTGCTGCCGCGTGCGCAGGAGCTGCTCGAACGCCATGCGGAGCTGGCGCGCTTCGGACAGGGCGATGCGCAGGCCCTGGCAGGCGAGCTGCGCATCGGCGCCAGCAACACGGTCGGCAACTACCTGGTGGGCGAGCTGCTCGGCGGATTCGTGCGCGCGCAGCCGCAGGCGGCGATCCGGTTGCGCGTGGCGAACACCGACACCATCGCCGCGATGCTGCTCGACCACGCGCTGGACGTCGGTTGCGTGGAGGGTCCGGTCGCGCATCCGCAACTGGAACTGAAACCGTGGCGCGGGGATCGGCTGCGCGTGTGCGCCGCGCCGGACCATCCGCTGGCGCGCAAGCGCACGCTCAAGCCGGCCGATTTCGCCGGCGCACGCTGGGTGCTGCGCGAACCGGGCTCGGCCACGCGCGCCACCACCGAGCGCGTGCTGGCGCAGTTGCCGCCGGGCGAGACGGTGCTCGAGCTGGACCAGATCGAGGCGATCAAGCAGGCCGTCGCCGCCGGCCTCGGCATCGCCTGCCTGCCCGAGGTGGCGCTGGTTGATGCGCTGGCGACCGGGCGGCTGCTGGCGTTGAAGACGCCGTTCCTGGATCTGAAGCGCACGCTGTCGCTGCTTCTGCACAGGCAGAAATACCGCGGGGCATTGCTGGAGGCATTCCTGCGCACCGTGTAGCCGGATGCCACCTCGCGCGTCCTTTAGCGGGAGGGCGCCCATCGCGATCCTTCCCCCGCTTGCGGGGGAAGGTGCCCGAAGGGCGGATGGGGAGGCCTTGCAAAAGGTTCACCCAGGCATACACCCAAGAGCGCCCCCATCCGCCTGTCGGCACCTTCCCCCGCAGTCGCGGGGGAAGGCTCGAATTGCAGATTCCCGCGTGTTGGAAGTCGTGTTTGCGCCATCGATTGTATGGATTGGTGCGTGGTTGGCTCTTGCCGGTGGATTCACCCCGCGGGCGCTAGCGTCTGTGGGCCATGCCAACGCGTCCCGTGCCCAATCCCTTCGGCGTTCCACTGGCCAAGCCGGTGGACGAGGTGCCGGACGGCACGCTGACCACGCTGCGACGCAAGGCGCGCGACTGCCACGCCTGTCCGCTGTGGCGCTACGGCACGCAGACCGTGTTCGGCCAGGGGCCGGCCGCCGCGCAGGTGATGCTGATCGGTGAGCAGCCGGGCCTGCACGAGGATCGTGAGGGTGTGCCGTTCGTCGGCCCGGCCGGGCAACTGCTCGACCGCGCGCTGGGCCAGGCGGGGCTGGACCGTTCGACGTTGTACCTGACCAACACCGTCAAGCACTTCAAGTACGAGACGCGCGGCACCGCCAAGCTGCACAAGCGCGCCAACGCCGCCGAGCAGGCCGCCTGCCGCATGTGGCTGGCCGCCGAACTGCTGCGGGTGAAGCCCAGGCTGGTGGTGGGACTGGGCGCTATGGCGGCGCAGACGATGTTCGGCAACGCCTTCCGCATCACCCGCGAGCGCGGCGTGTGGCGATCGCTGGGCGAGGGCGCGCAAGGATTGGCGACCTGGCATCCGTCCGCCGTGCTGCGCATGCCGGAAGAGGAGAAGCGGCACGCGGCGTTCGAGGAACTGGTGGCGGACCTGCGTGAGGTCGCCGGCATGCTGAAGACACTGCCGTAGGGTGGGCTTCAGCCCACCGCCCACGCCCTCAGTGGAAATCCCGCGAGCGCACGTCCAGCTCGCCCAGCATCGGCGTCAGGTCTTCCAGCGTGTGCGCGATCAGGTGCTGCACGCCGTGCTGGCTTTCCAGGTGTCCTTCCACCGCAAGCAGCCGCGAGGCCAGCAGTACGCGGCGCTGGCGCAGCACGACGCGCCGCCAGATCACCACGTTGGTCAGCCCGTGCTCGTCCTCGATGGTCAGGAACACCACGCCGCTGGAAGTCTGCGGCTGCTGGCGCAGGGTGACGATGCCGGCCACGCGCACCGGCCGGCCATTGGGCAGCGCGGCCAGTTCGTTGGAGGCGCGGTAGTGCCGCGCGCGCAGCCGCGGGCGCAGCAGGCGCAGCGGATGCGGGCCCAGCGTGGTGCCGGTGAGCGCGTAGTCGGCGCGCAGGTCCTCGCCACGGGTGGGCAGCGGCAGCGCGATGGTCTCGGTTTCGGGCGTCGAGCCTGGGAACAGCGGCAACTGCGGTTCCACGCCGGCGATCGCCCAGCGCGCGCGATGACGATGGCCGGCCAGCGCGCGCAGCGCGCCGGCATCGGCGAGCAGGGCCTGGTCGCGGCGGTCGAGCTTCGCGCGGACGCTGAGGTCGGCCACGTCGGCGAACGGGCGTTGCCTGCGGGCTGCCACGATGTCCTGGGCGGTCGTTTCGGAGAAGCCGCGGATCAATCGCAGGCCTATGCGGATCGCCGGCTGCAGGCGTGGGTCGCGCTCGGGCTCCAGCGTGCAGTCCCAGTCGCTGTGGCGCACGTCGACGGGCAGCGTGTGGATGCCGTGGCGGCGCGCGTCCTGCAGCAACTGGTCGGGCGAGTAGAAGCCCATCGGTGCGGAGTTGATCAGCGCGCAGGCGAACGCCGCCGGTTCGTGGCATTTGAGCCAACTGCTGACGTAGGCGAGCAGGGCGAAGCTGGCCGCGTGCGATTCGGGAAAGCCGTAGCTGCCGAAGCCCTTGATCTGTTCGAACAGGTGTTCGGCGAACTCACGGCTGTAGTTGTTCTTCGCCATGCCGGCAAGCAGCTTGTCGCGGTGCGGTTCCAGGCCGCCGTGGCGTTTCCATGCCGCCATCGAACGGCGCAGGGCATCGGCCTCGCTGCCGCTGAAATCGGCAGCTTCCATGGCGATCTGCATTACCTGTTCCTGGAACAGCGGGACGCCCAGCGTTCGCTTCAGGACGTTCTTAAGTTTGTCCGATGGATAGTCGACCGGCTCTTCGCCATTCCGCCGCCGCAGGTAGGGATGCACCATGTCGCCCTGGATCGGGCCGGGCCGCACGATCGCCACTTCGATCACCAGGTCGTAGAACTCGCGTGGCTTCAGGCGCGGCAGCATCGCCATCTGCGCGCGCGATTCGATCTGGAACACGCCGATGGTGTCGGCGCGACTGATCATGTCGTAGGTCGGCTTGTCGTCCTTTTTATCCTTGTTGATGCCGGCGATG
This sequence comes from Frateuria sp. YIM B11624, assembly GCF_049727805.1. NCBI lineage: Bacteria > Pseudomonadati > Pseudomonadota > Gammaproteobacteria > Lysobacterales > Rhodanobacteraceae > Frateuria > Frateuria sp. YIM B11624. The sequence goes on along the minus strand of NZ_JBCNYA010000022.1, from coordinate 39,378 downwards.
GTGTAGTCGCCGCGGCCGTTCGCGCTCAGCAGGTCGAAGGTCTTGCGCAGCGCCGTGAGCATGCCCAGCGCGAGGCAGTCGACCTTGAGCATGCGCATGGTGTCCAGGTCGTCCTTGTTCCACTGGATCACCGTGCGACCGTCCATCGCGGTGTTCTCCACCGGCACCAGCGTCGAGAGCGGATGCTCGGAAATCATGAAGCCGCCCGGGTGCTGGGAGAGATGGCGCGGGAAGCCGATCAGTTGCACGGTGAGCGCAAGCACCTGCCGGATCAGCGGCGTGTCCGGATCGAAGCCGCGCTCGCGCAGGCGGTCCGACGGCGGCACCTCGCCGCTCCAGCGATCCAGCGTGGATGACAGCTCGCCGGCCAGCTCCGGCGACATGCCCAGCGCACGCGCCACGTCGCGAACCGCGCCGCGGCCACGGTATTCGGTGGCCACCGCGGTCAGCGCAGCACGGTCGCGGCCGTAACGGTCGAAGACGTATTGCAGGACTTCCTCGCGGCGCTCGTGCTCGAAATCCACGTCGATGTCCGGTGGCTCGTCGCGATCGGCCGAGATGAAGCGCTCGAAAAGGAGGTTGCTCGTTGCCGGATCGGCTTCGGTGATGCCGAGTGCATAGCAGACCAGCGAGTTGGCCGCCGAGCCACGGCCCTGGCAGAGGATCTTCTGTGAGCGCGCGAAGCGAACGATGTCGTGCACGGTGAGGAAGTAGGACTCGTACTTCTTGGTCTGGATCAGCGCCAGTTCGTCTTCGATCTGCTTGCGCTCCTTTGCCGGCACGCCGGCCGGCCAGCGCCAGCACGCGCCTTCCTCGGCCAGGTGCCGGAGCCAGGTGGTCGGCGTGTGTCCTTCCGGCACCAGTTCGTGCGGATAGGTGTAGTCGAGGTCCTCCAGCTTGAAACTGCAACGCTGCGCGATCGCCACGCTTGTCGCGAGCAGTTCGGGCGGATAGATGGCGCAAAGCGCGCGGCGCGTGCGCAGGTGGCGCTCGCCGTTGGGGAACAGCCGGTGACCGGCCTGCGCCACGGTGGTGTGGTGGCGGATCGCGGTCATCACGTCCTGCAGCGGGCGGCGGGCGCGCACGTGCATGTGCGCGTCGCCGGTGGCGACCAGCGGCAGCGCCAGGCGTTCGCCCAGGGCGCGCAGGGTGGTCAGGCGCGTGTCGTCGTCGGGGCCGCGGTGCAGTTCGACGGCGAGCCAGCAGCGGTCGGGGAAGCGCTCCTTCAACCAGGCGGCTTCGGTTTCGTCCGGCTCCGGACTGGGCAGCCACAGCGCGAGCAGGCCTTCGGTATCGCCCAGGTCCTCGCGCAACGATTCGTAGCTGCCCTTGGGCGCGCGGCGGCGCGCGGCGGTGATGAGCTGGCACAGCCGTGCATAGCCTTGCTGGTTCTCGACCAGCAGCACGCACTTCGGGCCGTCGGCAAACTGGAACTCGCCGCCGACGATCAGCTTGATGCCGGTTTCGCGCGAAGCCTCCAGCGCACGCACGATGCCGGCGAGCGTGCATTCGTCGGTGATGGCGAGGGCGCTGTAGCCCTGTTGCTTCGCGCGCTCGAACAACTCGATGGCGAGTGAGGCGCCGCGCTGGAAGCTGAAGGCGGAGAGGCAGTGGAGCTCGGCGTATTTGGGGAAGGGGTCGGGAGCTTCGCGGGGTTGCTCGCCCGCGGGTTCGCTCGGGTCTGGCATTCTGGCGGGTGCCTCGTCCTCTGCCTTGATAAAAGCAGGTGGAGAGGAAGCGGGTGGCGTGTTCATGCGAACCACCCGTGCAGCATGAAGCCCTCGCGCTCGCCGACCGGGCAGTAGGCCCAGGCGCGTTGGCCGGCGGCGGTTTCGATGACGTAGTAGTCGCGCCGCACGTCGCCGTCCCACCAGCCGCTCTCGATGCGTTCGGGACCGGCCAGGATGCGCGGCGCGCGCTCGCGCAGCGGGATCGGCTGCGGCAGCAACCAGCCGGGGCGTGGGAGCGGCGGTGCCGCGGCGCTGTCGCCGTGGTCGCGCCAGGCACGTTCGGGGCGGTGGTCGGCATGCGCCGCCAGGCCGTGCACGGCATCGTCGCCCAGTCGCGCGCGCAGGCGTTCGCGCAATTGCTCCCACGGCACCGCCTGTTGCGGGCGCACGTCGAACAGGTCGCGGCCGGACGGCACGAACGGCGGCAGCTCGCGCGCGATCAGTTGCAGCGCGCGCACCGGCGCGGCCAGTTGCACGGGATCGAGCCGGCCGCGGGCCAGTTCGAACAGCATGGCTGGATCGCGTTCGGGCGCGAGCAGGCCGACCGGCACTTCGGTGGCGGCGCCGCGCTCGTGTTCGAGCTTCAGCACGAAACGCTGCACGCCGCCGTCGCGGCCGGCGAGGTAGGCGGCGAGGTCGCCGGTCATGCGGCGCAGCGGGAACAGCAACTGGCCGGTGGCGCCGACCTCGTAGTTGAACTCGATGCGCGATTCGAAATGGTCCGGCGGCTGGTAGCAGTCCAGCGGCGTGGCCAGCGTGCCGGTGAGGCGGTCGAGCTGGTCGAGGGTGTCGGTGCCCACGCGTCGGCCCAACGCTGCGCGTGGCAACGCATAGACCTGTGCGAGTTTGCGCAGGCCCATGCGGCGCAGGCTGGCGGCAGCCTCGGGTGGAAGCCCGGCGCGTTCCACCGGCAACTGGCCGAGCGCCTGGCGCAGCGGTGCGTCGTGGGTGATCGCCAGGCCGTCGTGCACGCCGGCCAGCGCGCGCGCGGCCCACGGGTTGGGCGCGAGCGCGATGCGGTGACGGAAGCCGAGCGCGGCCAGTTCCTCGCGCATCATGGCTTCCATCCGTGGCCACTGGCCGAACAGGCGGAAGCTCGCCTCCACCTCGACCAGCAGCGAGGCGGGCATCTGCCGGCTGACCTGCGCGCCGTAGCGGTAGGCCCAGGCGGCGAGGAAATCGTGCCAGCGCGCGGTGTCGGCCGGGTCGTGCTCGACCACCGCGAAGCGCGCGCAGATCGCCTGCGCGGTGGCCAGCGGCAAGCCGGCGCGCAGTCCTTGCGCTTTCGCCGCGGCGTTGACCGCGCGCAGCACGCGCCGCTGCACGGGACCCTCGACCAGTACCAGCGGTTCGTCCGGGGTGGCGTGGCGGCGCAGCACGCCGTCGAGCGCGAGTTGCGGCAGCAGGATGCAGGCCCACAGCATGGCGTGCGCCTCAGGCGCGATCCGGAACGGCCGCGGCTGGGCTGTCCGGGACCGGTGTGGAGGATGGACCGGTCGGCAACGGCCAGGACAACGGCTGCGCCGGCGGGTTGCCGCCGCGGCACTTGAGCATGCGCAGGCGCGCGGGGTTCGTTTCCAGCGCCAGCCGCAGCGCCGCGGGCGAGGCATGCACGGCGGCCGACGCGGGGCGCATCGCCAGCCCCAGGCACTGGCCGGTTTCCGCCGCCAGTTGAAGGCGGCGCAGCGTGCGGTCGTCGGCCTGCTGCGGCCAGCACAGCACCGCGGCGCAGGCGGCCGAGCGCAGGCATTGTTCGGTCGCCCAGGCGGCGTCGCGCGGATCGGCGCGCACGACCTGCAGCCGCTCCAACTGCACGCCGGCGTTGGCCCAGGCGGCAGGGAAGGGCAGGTAGGGCGGGGCGACCAGCGCGACCCGGCCGCCGGCCTGCGTCAGGCGCGCCAGCGTGGGCCACAGCAGGCCGAGTTCGCCGACGCCGTCCAGCGGCAGCAGCACCTCGCTCAGAGCAGCCTCGGGCCAGCCGCCGCTGGGCAGCGCCGCATCCAGCAGCGGGAAGCCGGTCGGCTGGCGCGAAGGCGCGCGCGCCTGCGGCTGACCGCGCCAGAGGCGGCGGGCGTCGAACAGATGATCGAGGGCGACCACGTTGCTCATACACGCGCACCCGGACGTGTATCTGCAGGGTGGGCTTCAGCCCACTGTCCGGCTATGGGCACGGCGCATGATTCGGCTGTTTCGCAAGGCTTCCCCCATCCGCCCTTCGGGCACCTTCCCCCGCAAGCGGGGGAAGGATCGAAAGCGTGCGGCCGCGAGGATGAGCCTTCCTCCGTTCCACGGGGGAAGGTGCCCGAAGGGCGGATGGGGGCGAACGGAGCGCGGCCTTCCATGCTGGCCGCTACCGGGAAGGATGGATGCCCGCCCCGGCCTGCACGGACGGTCATCAGCCGGGCCTCACCAGCCCCGCGAACAGGCCCTCGATGGCGAAGTCGCTGGCGCGCGGATCCACCTCGATCGGTGCGTAGGCCGGGTTGCGCGGCAGCAGGCGGATGTGGCCGCCCCTGCGCTCGAACCGCTTGACGGTGAACTCGCCCTCCAGCCGCGCCACCACGGTCTGGCCGTGGCGTGCCTCGGGCGTGCGGTGCACGCCGATCAGGTCGCCGGGAAGGATGCCGTCGAGCAGCATCGAGTCGCCCACCACTTCCAGCAGGTAGTCCGGCCTGAGGCGGAACAGCACGGCGTCCAATGCGACCTCGCGGCGCACTTCGGCGTCCGAACCGATCGGCCGGCCAGCCGCCACGCGGCCGAGCAGCGGCACGGTGAGGGTCGGCACCGGCTCGCCCTGGCGCAGGCGGATGCCGCGCGCCTGGCCGGGCACCAGTTCGACGTGGCCCTCGCGCGCCAGCGCCTCCAGGTGCAGGCGCGCCGAGCGGTTCTGCTTCAGGCCCAGCGCAGCGGCGATCTGCAGTTGCGAAGGCGGGCAGCCATGCGCCGCGATGTACTGGCGCAGATAGTCGAGCAGGGCCTGGCGGGTGGGCGTGAGGGTCATGGTTACTAATATTAGTACATCGGGTAAAGTCGCGGCAGGGGCGTGCTTTTGGCATCATTTCGTGAAGGGGAATCCGGCGGTTTGCCGAAAGCGTGAAGGCCCTGGGGACTGCGATGCGTCCGCTGAGGACTTCAGGCGTGTGGGGGAAACACATGGTGTCCGCTCTGCTGCTGGGCGTTGGCTTGCTGCTGGGTACGCCCGTGGCGGGCGCCAGCGTCCCGGCCTCCGCTCCGGCTGGGGCGGCCTCGACCGGGGCGGCTTCGTCCGGCGTGCTGCCGACGCCGCAGTTCCGCCGCTACGGCAGCGCCAACGGGCTGCCGGGCAGCCTGGTCTACACCGCGGTGCAGGCGCCGGACGGCACGATGTGGTTCGGCACCAAGAACGGCATCGCCCGCTTCGACGGCGTGGAGTTCACGACCTACCGCCACGCTTCCGGTGACCCGGGCTCGCTCTACAACAACGGCATTTCCGCGCTGCTGATCGATGCGCACGGCCGGTTATGGGCCGGCGGGCTGGACGCCGGCCTGAACCTCTTGGACGCGGCCACCGGCAAGTTCCGGCACTGGGGCCACGACCCGGCCAACCCGGCCAGCCTGGTCAGCGAGAAGGTCTGGACGCTGGCGCAGACGGCCGACGGCAGCCTCTGGGTCGGCACCCGCTACGGGCTGGACCGGATGCGCGAGGACGGCAGCTTCGAGCACGTCGTCAACCCGTTGCTCGGCCCGGCGCCGGCCGACTTCGGCGAAGTGGCGGCGCTCTACGTCGACTCCCGCCAGCGCCTGTGGGCCGGCAGCGCGCACGGCCTGTTCCGGCGCGACCCGGATGGCCGCTGGCACCGCATCCTGCCGGCCGATCCGGAGCAGTCGATGGATGCCTGGCGCATCGACGGCAACGGCGACGAGGTGCGCATCGCCACCGTGCGTGGCCTGCTGGTGGTGGGCGCCGACGGGCGGGCGCACCGCTTCGCCCGCGACGTGCTGCCCGACACCAACGTCATGACCAGCACCCGCGACCATGCCGGGCGCCTGTGGATCGGCACCCAGCGCGGCCTGTTCCTGCAGGACCGGCCGGGTGGCCCGGTGGTCCCGGTGATGGATCGGCCGGTGCTCTACGGCAACCTGCCCGGCACTTGGGTGTGGCAGCTCTACGTGGACCGCGAAGGCGGCCTGTGGGTGACCATGCTCGACGGCGGCGTGGCCTACCTGGCGCCGGGCTGGTACAGCTTCAGTCGCTACACGCACGTTCCGGACGACCCGTCCAGCCTGCGCGATTCGGTCGCCACCACCATGGCCCGCGGGCGCGACCACCGGCACGTCTGGGTCGGCGAGCGCGGCGGCCGGGTCGACCGGCTCGACCCGTACAGCGGTGCGGTCGAGCACGTGCTTTCGGGCCTGCACGGCGACGTGCTGGGCATGACCGAGGGCGACGGCGGCCGCTTGTGGGTGGCGGTGCAGGGCGCGCTCTACCGCACCCAAAACGGCAAGGCCGACCTGGTCGATCCGGACGGCAAGATGTTCAGCCGCCCGCTCGAGGTCGAGCCCGGCCCCGACCACCGCCTGTACGTGCGCACCTTCCGCGAGGGCCTGTTCCGCGTCGATCCGGACACGCTGGCGGTGACGCCGGTGCCGATGCACCACGCCGACGACAAGATGCTGTGGGGCGCGCAGATGACGCTCGACGATCGCGGCACGTTCTACTACGCCAGCGAAGGCGGCCTGATGCAATTGGACCCCACCCACACCTTCTTCGAGCCGGTGCCGGGCGGCCCGACCGGAGTGTCGGTGGAAGCCTTCAGCTTCTCGCCCGACGGCCTGTGGCTGGCCACGCCCGACGGGCTGGAGCAGTACCGCTACCACGGCGACGGCCTGGCGCTGGTGCGGCACGTGGACATGGCGCACGGCTGGCCTTCGGTCGGCGTGGTCGACATGCGCGTGGACGCGCGCGGGCGGGTGTGGATCTTCGGCACCGACGGGCTGTGGCGTTTCGATCCGGACTCGGGCCGGTTCCGTTCGTTCGGCCTGCAGGATGGCCTGAGCAATACCGAGTTCTCGCGCGGCTTCGCGCTGATGCCCGACGGCAACCTCTACGCGGCGACCCTGGGCGGCGTGGTCGCCTTCAATCCCGACCGCGTGTGCGAGCAGGCCACCGTGCCGCAGCTGGCGCTCACGCGCGTACGCGTGCGCCGGCACGGCCGGATCACCGACCTGCCGCTGGGTCCGGGTCCGGTCGAAGTGGACTGGCGCGACCGCGAGCTGGGCGTGGAGGCGCGGGTGTTCTCCTATGTCGACCCGCACGCCAACCGCTACCGCTTCCGGCTCGACGGCCTGGACAGCAACTGGATCGACGTCGACAGCCGTGGCCAGCGCGACTTCGCCGGGCTGGGCGCGGGCGACTACACGCTCAGGGTGATGGCGGTCGGCGCCGGCGGCGCCTGGGCAACCCTGGCCCGGCCGCTGCGCATCCATGTCGAGGCACCGCCGTGGGCGCGCTGGTGGGCCTGGCTGACCTACGCGATCACCCTGGGACTGAGCGTGTGGATGGCGTTGTGGGTCTGGCGCCGGCGCATCGCGCAGCGCCACCGCATCGCGCTGGCCGAGCAGCAGCGTTGCCTGGCCGAGGAGGCCAGCGCCGCCAAGACCCAGTTCCTGGCCACGCTGAGCCACGAGATCCGCACGCCGATGACCGGCGTGATGGGCATGGCCGAGCTGCTGCTGACCACGCCGCTGAAACCCGAGCAGCGCGAATACACCCTGGCCATGCAGCGCTCCGGCGGCATGCTGCTCAAGCTGCTCAACGACGCGCTGGACCTGGCCCGCATCGAGGCCGGCCGGTTCGACCTGGAGCCGGCACCGTTCGATCCGCGCCAACTGGTCGACGACGTGGCGCAACTGCAGCTGGGCCATGCCCAGGCCAAGCGCCTCACGCTCGCGGTCGAGCTGGCCGACGACCTGCCGGCGAAGGTCGTCGGCGACGCGGTGCGCATCAAGCAGGTGTTGCTCAACCTCATCCACAACGCGCTCAAGTTCACCGAGTACGGCAGCGTGAAGCTGCGCGCGGAGCGCTGCGCCGACGGGCTGCTCTTCAGCATCACCGACACCGGCCCCGGCATTCCCGAGGCGGCGCAGGCACGGCTGTTCCATCGCTTCGAGCAGGTCGACGGCCCGCAACGGCGCGCCGGCAGCGGCCTGGGCCTGGCGATCTGCCGCGAGCTGGTGGACATGATGGGCGGCAACATCGGACTCGAGTCGCGCCTGGCCCACGGCACCACCTTCCGCGTGCGCCTGCCGCTGCCGGTGGCCGAGGGGACGGGCACGGCGAGTGCCGTGTCCGTCCCGGTCGATCGCGCGCTGCACGTGCTGCTGGTCGAGGACGACGCCATCGTCGCCGCCGTGATCCGCGGCCAGCTCGAACGCCAGCGCCATCGCGTCTGCTACGTCGCCAACGGCCTCGGCGCGCTCGCCGAGCTCGACCAGTCGTCGTTCGACCTGGTGTTGCTGGACCTGGACCTGCCCGGCGTCGACGGCTTCCAGGTCGCCCGCCTGATCCGCCAGCGCGAGGAGCCGGACCAGCGCCTGCCCATCGTCGCCATCACCGCGCGTTCCGGCGGCGACGAGGAGGCGCGCTCGCGCGAGGCGGGCATGGACGCCTTCCTGCGCAAGCCGTTCAGCAGCGAGAACCTCACCGAGCTGTTCGCCGAGCTGGTACCGGAACCGGCGACGCGCGCCGCCGCGGATCCCGCCTGACGGAACCCGCGGCGAACCCCCAGTTCTCACGCCGCCGACACCGGATGCGCGAGCCTCGCAGCATGCAACGTGAGGCCAGGCACATGAACAGCCACCCGCAAGCGAAGCCGGACCAGCGCGACGCCAATGGCAAAGGCAGCAACGACCGGCTCGACACCATCGAGAAAGCGGACAACCGCACCGAAAGCCTCGACCCCGAGCGCGCCAGCGCGACGACCGACCCCGTCGAGGACATGCTCGAAGCCGGCGAAAGCAACGCGGACTACGAGGACGAAGCCAACCGCGTGGCGCCCACCCTTGGGCCGCCCGACCAGACCGACGAGGCGTGAAGCCTTGTTTCGGCCAGGTCGCCCGTCGGTAGAGCAGGGATTGAAAATCCCCGTGCCGCCGGTCGGCGCACCGATGGTCGTGCACGTCGACAGGCGTGCGCTGCGCTGCCCGGAGTGCGACCCCGAAGCGAGTCGTTTTGGACAAGCCTGTCGCGCAAACGAAAAGCCCGCGGCAAGCGCGGGCTTTTCGATATTGCATGGTGGCCGGGGACGGAATCGAACCGCCGACACGGGGATTTTCAATCCCCTGCTCTACCAACTGAGCTACCCGGCCGGGAAGAGGGCAGGACGCGCGTGGCGTGCTGCGTGGAGCCGCGCATTAAATCGGATGCGGGCGCTTGCGTCAAGGCTGCTCGGGCGCGACGTAGCCTGCAGGCTGGGCCACGTCGCCGCCGCCGAAGAAGTACTTTTCCATCTCGCCGGCGAGGAACTGGCGGGTCTTCGCTTCCAGCGGATTGAGGCGGTATTCGTTGATCAGCATGGTCTGGTGGGCGAGCCATTGCTGCCAGGCCTGCTTCGAGACGTGCTCGTACACGCGCTGGCCGAGCGGGCCGGGCCAGGGGGCGAAGTCGAGGCCTTCGGCGTCGATGCCGAGCTTTGCGCAATGGATGGTGCGGGACATGCGGTGCTTCCGGTCGTGATGCGATGGGTGCGTGAGCTGCGCCCGGGGACGCCGTTACGGCAGGTCCGCGCTGGGTTGTGGCACGGGGAGCGCTTCGAGCAGGGAGCGCACCGGCGCGGGCAGGCCCAGGCTCGCCCACTCGTCGCGGGCGTACCAGCGCAGCGATGCATTATCGGCGATGGCGGGTCGGGCTGTCGCGCCATCGAACAGCAGCGGCTCGACGTTGAGGCGGTAGTGGCTGAAGACGTGGACGAAGGGCGCGAGCGCGAGCGCGTCGTCCAGCCGTGCGTGGTCCTGCGCCAGGCGCCAGGCGGCTTCGTGGCCGGGCGCTTCGGGCAGGCTCCACAGGCCCGACCAGACGCCGTTCGGTCCACGGCGTTCCAGCAGCACGCGGCCTTCGTCGTCGCGCAGCACCAGCATGGTGGTGGCGCGCGTGGGCAGCACCTTGCCAGGCTTCGGCGTAGGCAACTGCGTAGTGCGGCCTTCGCGGCGGGCGACGCAGGCGTCGGTGAGCGGGCAGGCCAGGCAGAGCGGGCGCGAGCGCACGCAGACGGTGGCGCCCAGGTCCATGATCGCCTGGGTGTAGTCGGCCACGCGCTCGCTTGGCGTGTGCGCTTCGGCCCGTTCCCATAGCTGTTTTTCCACCGCGCCCTGGCCGGGGTGGCCCTCGATGCCGTGGTAGCGGGTAAGCACGCGCTTGACGTTGCCGTCGAGGATGGCGAAGCGCAGCCCGTGCGCCTGCGCCAGGATCGCGCCGGCGGTGGAGCGGCCGATGCCGGGCAGCGCGGCGAGCGCGTCGAAATCGCGCGGCAGCTCGCCGTCATGGCGCTCCACGCACAGTTGCGCGGCGCGATGCAGGAAGCGCGCGCGGCGGTAGTAGCCCAGGCCCGACCACAGCGCGAGCACGCGGTCCTCGTGCGCGGCGGCAAGGTCCGGCAGCGTCGGCAGCGCTTCGGTGAAGCGCAGGAAATAGGGGATGACCGTGGCGACCTGGGTCTGCTGCAGCATCACCTCGGACAGCCACACGCGATAGGCGTCGCGGCGTCCGTCCGGCGTAGCGGCCTGCCAGGGAAGATCGTGGCGCCCGTGACGGTCGAACCAGGGCAGCAGGGCGGCGGCAAGGGTGGAGTTCATCGGGAATCGCTGGCGGCAGGCGCGGCGGTGCTGGCCGCGGGAGCCGGCGCGAGTTCCAGGTGCAAGCCCTCGATGTGCACGCCGGCGACGTCGAGCGTGGCGGCGTCGACGTGGCCGCTGCCCGGCGGCGCGTTGAGCTGCGGCCCCTGCTCGTCGCCGATGTGCGACCACCAGCGTGCGATGCCCAGCGGCGGCAGGCGCAGGTCGACGTGGTTGCCGGGGCCGTCGAGCTTGAGCGCGAGCAGCAGCGGGTCGCTCTGGTTGGCCGGGGTCAGCCCCAGCGAGATGTCGTAACGGCCGGCGTCGGCCTCGTCGAGCGAGCCGGCGAGCGTGGCTGCGGCGTCGGCCGCACCGTGCCAGTGCGCTTCGCCGGTCAGTTGCATGGCCAGCGTGGCGCCGCGGGTGAAGTCGAGGTTGATGTCGTTGAGCTGCAGCGCGTTGCCCTGGATGCGCGGCGTGGCGGTGAGGCGCAACTGCATCGGCGTGCCGGCCGCGTCCTTGGCCGAGACCACCAGCGGGAACGGCCGGCCGGTAAGCAGGCTGCCAGCGTCCAGCGAGAAGTCGCGCAGCAGCATCTGGTTGCCGCGTACCAGCGTGCCGCGCGCGATGCGCACGCCGGTGTCGATGCGCGGGATGTTCGGCGCCGCGCCCGCCGGGCCGGAAGGCAGGCTGGAAAGCCAGGCCTGCAACGCGTCGAGGTCGACCCGCGGCGCGTCGATCTCCAGCCGCGAGATCACCGTCGGACCACCGAACAGCGTGCTCCACGGCAAGGCCAGGCGGCCGTTGGCGGCCAGCAGGATCGGCATGCTGGCGCCTTGTGCGGTAAGGGTGAGTCCCTGCAGCTCCAGCGCCGGGCGCGGGAACAGCGTGGGGCTGGCCGGGCTGGACAGGCTGAGCTCGAGCCCGGCCTTGGCCGCCTGCTCCTGCAGCATCGCGGTGAAGCGTTCCGGCTGCAGCAGCAGGTAGACGGTCACCACCAGCGCGACCAGCGCCGCGACCAGGATGCCGGTCAGGGCCAGCAGCGCGTAATGCAGCCGCCGCGTCATCGCCATCGCGGCTCAGGCCCGCGCCAGCGTGGCCGGCAGCAGGCCATCGACGAAGGCGCGCGCGTCGAACTCGCGCAGGTCGGTGGCGCTCTCGCCCAGGCCGACGAAGCGGATCGGCAGGCCGAACTCGCGCGCCAGCGCGAACATCACGCCGCCCTTGGCTGTGCCGTCGAGCTTGGTCACGACCAGGCCGGTGACGCCGACGATCTGCTGGAACTGGCGCAACTGGCTGATCGCGTTCTGGCCGGTGGTGCCGTCGATCACCATCAGCACCTCGTGCGGCGCCTCCGGATCGAGCTTCTTCAGCACGCGGGCGATCTTGGACAGCTCGTCCATCAGCCCGCCCTGGGTGTGCAGGCGACCGGCGGTGTCGGCGACCAGCACGTCGGCGTTGCGCGAGCGGGCGGCCTGCAGCGCGTCGAAGATCACGCTGGCGGAATCGGCGTCCTGGCCCTGCGCGATCACCGGCACGTTGTTGCGCTCGCCCCAGGTCTTCAGTTGCGCCACCGCGGCGGCGCGGAAGGTGTCGCCGGCGGCCAGCAGCACCTGGCGGCCGTCATCGCGCCACCTGCGCGCGAGTTTTCCGATGGTCGTGGTCTTGCCCACGCCGTTGATGCCCACGGTGAGCACCACGAACGGCTTGCGTCCGGAGATGTCCAGCGGCTGCTGCACCGGCAGCAGCATCGCGACCAGCGATTCGCGCAGCGCCGCGAGCAGCGCATCGGCATCGGCGAACTCGCGCTTGTGCATGCGCTTGCGCAGGCCCTCGACCAGCGTGGTGCTGGCCTCCACGCCCACGTCGGCGGTGATCAACAGCGTTTCGAGCTCGTCGAGCAGGTCGTCGTCGAGTTTGGGGTGGCGCACGAACAGCGAGCTCAGCCCCTTGGCGAAGCCGCTGCCGGCGAGCCGCTCGCGCCAGCTGCGCTTTGCCGGCGCAGGTTCGGGTACGGCTGCGGGAGGCGGCGCCTCGTCGACCACCGCCGGCTCGGCGGGAGCCAGTTCCGCGCGTGCCTCGTCCAGCACCGGGCTGGCGGTGTCCTGTGCGGCGGCGTCCGCGACGTGCGCGTCGACAGGCGGCGTCTGGCCCTGGTCGGCCGGCTGCTCCGAAGTCGTTTCGGTGGGTTTCTTCTTCCAGAACTTGAGCATTGCGGCGGTGTTTCCAAGACAATGCGCGGATGCTATCACCCGCTACCAGACTGCCCGCTGAGGGGCGCCCGTGCCTGTGCCTTCGTTGCGCGCCACCGATTCCGGCCGGGTGCGGCACGGCCGTCGCGCACAGGGTGCGCTCCTGCAGCGACATGCCTACATGAAGGGCCGCATCCGCGTCATCGGCGGAAGCCTGCGCAATTCGCGGCTGGAGGTGCCCGACCTGCCGGGGCTGCGGCCGACGCCGGAACGGGTGCGCGAGACGCTGTTCAACTGGCTGGCGCCGGTGCTTGCCGGCGTGTCCGCGCTGGACCTGTGCGCGGGCACCGGGGCGCTGGGCATCGAGGCGCTTTCGCGCGGGGCCGCGGCGGTGCGCTTCGTCGAACGCGACGCGCGCGCCGCGCAGGCGCTGCGCGACAACCTGGCGCGGCTGAAGGCCGGCGACGGCACGGTGTCCACCGCCGATGCAGCGGCCTTCCTCGGAGGCGCGCCCACGCCCTTCGGCCTGGTGTTCCTCGATCCGCCTTTTGCCGCGGACCTGTGGAGCGCTCTCGCGCAAAGCCTGGAGGCCAACGGCTGGCTTTCCCCACAGGCCTGGGTCTACGTCGAGTCGCCGCGCGACCACGTGCCCGCGCTGCCGCCGAACTGGGCGCTGCACCGCGAGGGCCGCGCGGGCGAGGTGCGCCACGCGCTCTATCGCCGCTGTGCGGAGCTTCCGTTAAGCTAGCCGCCACCTTTGCGCTGCAGCCTTCACGTGAACACAGCTCCGGTCAACAAGCGCCTGGCCGTCTATCCCGGCACCTTCGACCCGATCACCAACGGGCATGCCGACCTGGTATCGCGCGCCGCGCCGCTGTTCGAGCGCGTGGTGGTCGCGGTGGCCGACAGCTCCAGCAAGGGCCCGGGCTTCAGCCTGGACGAGCGCATCACGTTGGCGCGGCTGGCGCTGGCCGACCTGCCCAACGTGGAGGTGCGCGGCTTCGACAGCCTGCTGGCGACCTTCGTCACCGAGGTGGGGGCGGGCGTGATCATCCGCGGCCTGCGCGCGGTGTCGGACTTCGAATACGAGTTCCAGCTGGCGAGCATGAACCGCCACCTGATTCCGCAGGCGGAGACGCTGTTCCTGACGCCCGCCGAGCAGTACAGCTTCATCTCCTCCTCGCTGGTGCGCGAGATCGGCCGCCTCGGCGGCGATATTTCGGGCTTCGTGCATCCGGCGGTACAACAGGCCATGCGGCAGCGCTGGCGCAAGACCCAAATCCACTCACAGGGAGACACCCATGCGTAAGTTCCTGATCGCCGCAACCTTCGCGCTCGCCGGCAGCCTGGTCCTGTCCGCCTGCAACAAGCAGGAAGACAACCAGCAGACGACCCAGCAGGCGACCGCCACCAAGCCGTCGAATCCCAACGACGCCCAGGCCTGGAACGCCTACCTGGGGCAGATCGTGCAGAACAACATGCAGGGCATGACCGCCGAGCGCCCGTACGCCTACATGGTGCCGGCCGGTGACGACGACGAAGCCAAGGCCAAGTACGACCGCCAGTTGCAGAACGTGCAGGACACCGTCGCCCGCGGCGTGCTGCCGGGCAACCTGCTGGCCTTCGCCGGCCCGAACTCGGCCAAGACCGCCGACTTCATCCTCGCCGCCTTCCAGGGCGCCAAGCCCGGTTCGTTCAAGGACGTGATCGTGCTGTTCATCGGCGACCAGGCCGACAAGGACCGCGTCACTGCCGGCCTGCAGCCGACCGGCGCGACGGTGCGCTTCGTGGCGATGTAAGCCACGCGCGACGCGCGAAACGCGCCCGCGATGCCCGACGGCATCGCGGGCGTTTTCGTTTGGGCCGCCCTGGGATCGGCGGGGGCGGCCGCTCCGCGCTACCATTGGCGCTTATGTCCCTGAAGATCCTCGACACCTGCGTCAACTGCGACGTCTGCGAGCCCGCGTGCCCGAACAAGGCGATCTCGATGGGCGAGGACTATTACGTGATCGACCCCGCGTTGTGCACCGAGTGCGTCGGTCACCATGACGAGCCGCAGTGCGTGCTGGTGTGCCCGGTCGAATGCATCCTCGTCGACGACGCGCTGGCCGAGACGCGCGAGCAACTCGAACTCAAATACCGCCAGTTGATGGCGAAGGAGACCACGGCATGAGTCTGTCCCTGCGTTGGCGCGCCCTGTTGCTGAGCCTGTTCCTGACCAGCGGCGCCGCCTTCGCGACAGACCCGCCGGCGCAGGCGCCGCATGCCGGTCCCGCCACCGCGACGGCGCAGAAGCCCGGCCACGGCGCGATTGCCAGCGCCAACTTCCTGGCTACCAACGCCGGGCTGGAAGTGCTGGCCAAGGGCGGCAATGCGTTCGACGCGGCGGTCGCGGTGGCGTCCACGCTGTCGGTGGTCGAGCCGGAAAGCTCCGGGCTGGGCGGCGGTTTCCTGGCGGTGCTGCGGCGCGCCTCGGACGGGCGCGAGGTGTTCATCGACGCGCGCGAGGTGGCGCCGGCAGCGGTCGACCCGAAGGCCTATCTCAATGCGGACGGTTCGCCCAACCGCGATGCCGCGCTGAACGGTCCGCTCTCGGCCGGCATTCCGGGCGAGCCGGCCGGTCTGGCCTGGCTGGCCGCGCACTACGGCAAGCTGCCGCTGTCGACCTCGCTGGCGCCGGCGATCCGCACCGCACGTGACGGCTTCGAACCGGACAGCCGCCTGCGCGACGCCATCGCCGAGCGCGCCGACTTCCTCAAGCGCTGGCCGGCCTCGGCCGCCAAGTATTTCGTCGACGGCAAGCCACCCGTGGAAGGCCGCACCTGGCGCGACCCCGACCAGGCACGCACGCTGGAGAGCCTCGCCCGGCAGGGCCGCGACGGCTTCTACAAGGGCGAGGTGGCGAAGAAGCTGGTGGCCGCCGTGCGCGCGGCCGGCGGCAACTGGAGCGAAGCGGACCTGGCCGGCTACCAGGTGAAGGAGCGCGCGCCGATCAGCGTGGACTACCACGGCTACCGCATCGTCACCGCGCCGCCGCCGTCCTCCGGCGGCGTGGCGATCGCCGAGATCCTCAACATCCTGCGCGGCGTCGACCTGGACAGGCTCGATCGCGCCCATCGCGCGCACTACGTGATCGAGGCGATGCGCCGCGCCTTCCGCGACCACAACGATTACCTCGGCGACCCCGACTTCGTGAAGATGCCGCTGGACATGCTGCTGTCGCCGTACTACGCCGACGGCCTGCGCCAGAGCATCCTGCCCGACAAGGCCACGCCGTCCTCGATGCTGCCTTCCAGCGGCGCGCATGATCCGGGCCCGCACACCACGCATTTCTCGATCATCGACAAGGACGGCAACATGATCGCCGTCACCTCGACGGTGAACTACACGCTCGGTTCCACCTTCGTCGCCGCCGGTACCGGCGTGCTGCTCAACGACGAAATGGACGACTTCGCGCTGGTGCCCAACAAGCCGAACGTGTACGGCCTGCTCGGCAGCAAGGCCAATGCACCCGAGGGCGGCAAGCGCATGCTCTCCTCGATGTCGCCCAGCCTGGTGATCGGCAAGGACCGCACGGCGGTGATCGGCTCGCCCGGCGGCTCGACCATCATCACGCAGGTGCTGGAAGGCATCCTCGCCTTCATCGACGGCAAGGACGCCAGCGCCATCGTGGCGCAGAAGCGCTTCCACCATCAGTTCATGCCCGACCGCGTGGACGTGGAAGCGGGCGTGTTCGACGCGGCCACCGCGCGCGAGCTCAAGCGCATGGGCTATACGCTGCATCCGCGCGATCCATGGGGCTTCATGAACGTGGTCACCTGGGACCACCGCGACAACAGGCTGGATGCGGCAAGCGACCCGCGGCGGCCGTCGGGGCTGGGCAAGGTGCAATAGCGGGTTCCTCGCGGGAACTCCCCCATCCGCCCTTCGGGCACCTTCCGCCGTAAACGAGGAAGGATCGGGGCCGCGATGCGAGGCTCCCGAGCCCTTTCCTCAGCGAGGGAGTGATCGGGGCCGCAATGCCACGCTTCCGAGCCTTCCCCCGCGAACGCGGGGGAAGGTGCCGACAGGCGGATGGGAGAGCCTGTCGGCGGACCGCAACTCCAGGGCCGGCAGACAGCACCGCGCCCCCTGCGTAGAATCGCCATGGGCATCCTTGCAACATGGGCGACGTGAATGCAGCTGTGGTCCCTTGAGGGCAACACCCAGAAGCTCGATGGCGGGGCGATGTTCGGCAACGCGCCCAAGGCCATGTGGGCGCGCTGGATCGCGCCCGATGCGGAGAACCGCATCCCGCTGGCCTGCCGCTGCCTGCTGGTGAAGGACCTGGACGGCCGCAACGTGCTGTTCGAAACCGGCATCGGCGCCTTCTTCGAGCCGAAGCTGCGCGAGCGCTACGGCGTGGTGGAAGACCGCCACGTGCTGCTCGAGTCGCTCGCCCAGGCCGGCCTCTCGCACGAGGACGTCGACGCGGTGGCGCTCTCGCACCTGCACTTCGACCACGCCGGCGGCCTGCTGGCGCCTTGGGCCGAAGGCGAGCCGCCGCGGCTGCTGTTTCCCAACGCCACCTTCCTGGTCGGCGCCGAACACTGGCGCCGCGCGCAGTCGCCGCACCCGCGCGACCGTGCCTCGTTCATTCCCGAGCTGGCCGGCATGCTGGAAGCCAGCGGCCGGCTGGAGCTGGTCGAGGGGCCGCATTCGAAGGCGCTCGGCAAGTCCGTGCGCTTCCACTTCTCCGACGGCCACACGCCCGGCCTGATGCTGGCCGAGGTCGGCGGCGTGGTGTTCTGCGCCGACCTGATCCCGGGCCGTCCGTGGGTGCACCTGCCGATCACCATGGGCTACGACCGTGCGCCGGAGACGCTGATCGACGAGAAGCGCGCGTTCCTCGAGGACAAGCTTGCCCGTGGGGTGCGGCTGTTCTTCACCCACGACCACGCCTGCGCGGCGGCCCGGGTGACCCGCGACGAGCGCGGCCGCTTCGGCACCGCCGACGAGCGGGCGAGCCTGCGCGGCGAACCGGCCGGGGCGGTGGAGTGAGGCGGCAGACGCGGATCGGCACGCGGGCCCTGCTGCTGCGCGGCGGCGGCGCGGTGCTGCTGATCGCCGGCCTGGGCCTGGCGGCGATCACCGAGCGCGGCCTGCTGATCCACCACGTCGCCGCTGTGCGACACGGCGGCGACGTGGTGCAGGCCGGCGCGCAGGGACCGCAGCCGGGCATGCACGGCAGCATGGTGCTGGTGTCCGGCACGCCCGAGGTGGTCGAGGCGCCGCACGACGACGAGTTCAACCTGACCGTTGCTACCCCGGTGCTCGACCGCCACGTGGAGATGTTCCAGTGGCGCGAGGTGCGCGTGGGCAGCGACGTGCACTACGAGCTGGACTGGTCCGACGAGCTGCAGGACACCGGCAAGTTCGACCAGCCGCGCGGCCACGCCAACCCGAAAGCGTTTCCGCTGCAGAGCCAGCGCTTCGTGGCAGGCAAGGTGCGGGTCGGCGGCTTCGCGCTCGGGCCGGTGCTGGTGCATGCCCTGCCGGGCAGCGAGGCGGTCGCGCCCGATCCGTCGCGGTTGCCGGCCAACCTCGCGGCCAGCTTCAGCCTTTACCACGACTACCTGACCACCAGCGCCGACCCGGGCTCGCCGCGGCTGGGCGACGTGCGGGTGAGCTGGCAGGCCGTGCCGGTGCAGCCGCTGACGATCTTCGCGCGGCTGGACGGCGACCGGCTGGTGCGCGCCAGCCAGGCGGACGACGGGCGGGGTTACCAGGTGCAGGTCGGCGTACGCTCGCTCGGCGACGTGCTGCCGGACGTGCCCGACCCGCCGGAATTCACCACCGCCCGGCGTGGCGGCGCGATCCTGCTGGCTGCACTGGGCGCCTTCCTGCTGCTGTGGGACCGTCGCCGGCGCATCGGCGACGCGGCGCTGGCCCTGGCGGTGGGCGTAACCGCGATCGGCGCGGTGTCCTGCGCCTCATGGCTGGGTGGCGACTGGCCGCCAGTCCTGAACTGGCTGGGGGTGACGGTGGCCGGCGTGGTCGCGGTGGTCTTGCTGCACCGGCGGATGGGACGGCCAGACCGGACGCATTGATCGGGCGCTCCGCGTTCGCGGAGGAACTCCGACAAACAAGGTGTTGCATCGTGGAATCCTTCCCCCGTCCACGGGGGAAGGTGCCCGCAGGGCGGATGGGGGAAGCCTTGCGGAAAGCCCACCCCGGCATCCCGCCCAGAAGCGCCCCCATCCGCCTGTCGGCACCTTCCCCCGCGTTCGCGGGGGAAGGCTCGGAGGGGTTAGTGCGCGTCCGGGTACGTCGACTTAGGCCGCGGCGGCCGGCGCCTTGGGTTCGGCGAACGAATACACCTGGTCGGCCCACTGGGTCGCTTCCAGGTAGATGCCGGCCATGCGCTGGATCTGCTGCGGCTGCATCTGGCCGCTGAGCTGGCCGGCTTCCCAGGCGTGGATCTGCTCCAGCAGCGGGCCGAACGGGCCGCGGTTGCCGACCAGCGCCTCGCGGATCTCCGGCACCAGTGGAAGCTGTTCGAGCACGAACTCCATCGGCGCGCACATCAGCGTGTCCAGCAGCGAGAACAGGCCTACGGTGAACGCCATTTCCTTCTGCTGGCGCGGCATGTGCGAGGCGAGTTGCTCGCACATGTGCGCGCGGATCAGCGCGGTGCGCAGCAGCTCCGGCGGACGGTCGTCCATGCCGCCCAGCGCCATGGTGAACACCCAGTTGCGCATGCGCGTGACGCCGAAGAAGATCGCCGCCTGCTGCACGGACTTGAGCTGCTTGGGCAGGCCGAAGTAGGCCGAGTTCACGCAGCTCAGCAGCTTGTAGGAAAGGATCGCGTCGTTGCGGATGATGTCGCCCAGCTCGATCGGGCCGGGGTTGTTCTCCTGCAGCTCGCGCATCAGGCGCAGCAGCGACAGGCGGTTGGCCGAGAGCACCGGCACTTCCACCTGGTCGGGAATCAGCAGGTAGCGGCCCTGGATCGCCTGCAGCGGCAGTTCCAGGCAGCGCTGGTAGGTGGCGTGGTCGTCGACGTGGCCGGCGATCACCCAGATGCCGCGCTCGTGCAGCTTCTCGGCGCGCTCGCGCATCTGCTCGGGACTCAGCGAGCTGGCGTCCAGCCGCACGAACTGCACGATCTGCAGCAGCGTCTCCAGCGCCACCGAACCGTGCAGGTCCATCGCGCCGGCGTCCAGCATCAGCAGGCAGCCGCGCTGGGACATCTTCTGCAGCCGGTCCATCAGTTCGGCGTCGTCGGCCATGGCCGGCTGCAGCAGCACGCCGAAGCGCGGCTGGTGCGCCAGCACGTCGGTCTGGCCCAGCAGCAGTTCGCGCGAAAGGGTGAGGAAGGTGCGGTTGCCGCGCACCAGCCGGGTCAGCGCGCCGTCGGCCAGGGTCGAGAGCACGCGCTGCATCAGCTCCTGCTCGTCGCCGGCATGGCGGTGGAACATGACCTCGTAGGCGAACAGTTCGCGCTTCTGGTCCAGCATCGGCACCCGCACGACCGGCAGGGGCATTTCGCGGTTGCCGGCGAGGCGGGACTGGGTCGAGACGGCGGTGTCGCTCATGGTCTTGATCTACTCGCGGGCTGATCCCGCCTGGGGTGGATCTCCACCGGCCTTGCGGCGCGGCGTCCGTAAGGCTTGCGCGCCGGCGTCAGGCCGAGGCCAGGTGGTGCGAGCGCAACGCCGTGCGCACTTCGCCACCGGGTCCGTACAGGCCGCGGGCGTCGCCGCCCTGGCCGCTCAGCACGGCCAGCGCCTCGCGAACCTGGGTCAGCCGCTGGCTGACCAGGCTCCCGTTGCGCTGGTTCATCTCATGGCAGCCGCGCAGCAGTTCGAGCACTTCGCGCCAGCGCGGTTCGACCTGCGCGGCGGCGGACGGCTCGACCTTGAGCAACTGCACGCGCTCGGCGTCCAGTTGCTCGAGCTGCTGCATCAGCGCCTGCTTGCGTGCGCCGGCGCGATCCAGCGCGGCCGCATCGGCGGCCACCAGCGCCTCGCGCTCGGCGGCCAGGGTCGCGGCGAGCTCGGTGACGGACCGGTGCAGGTCCTCCACCACCGCGGCCAGCGCGGTTTCGAGCTCATGGTGCAGCAGCTTGCTCATGGTTGCGGATTACGGCTTCGCCGGACCGGCGATCTGCGCCTCGAGCGCGATCATCTTGTCGGCGATGGCGGCCGGATTGACCTGGTAGCTGCCGTCGGCGATCGACTGGCGGATCTTCTCCACCTTCTTGCTGTCGATCGTGCCCTGGCCGTCCACCTTGGCGGCGTCCTGCAGCGCGCGCGCCGAGTCGGTCAGGCGGACGCTGTCGTCCTTCGGCGTCACGGCGGCGGGCGCGTCGCTGGCGGCATTGCCGCCCGACGCCGGGCCGTTGGCCTGGTTGCCGGGAGCCTGCGGCAGGAGGGGCAAGCCGTTGTTGGAAATGGTCGTGTTCATCGGTCCTTCTCGCGTAAGTTGGGCCCTGTCCCCAGGGGAATCGGCGGGGTCGGGAAAAACTTTAGCCTCGTCTGTCGTGCCGGTCCGGTTCGTTCAGGGTAGCGCCACGACCACGCCCGGGGCGCGCACGATGGCGTCGACCACGCGGCCGGAATTGCCGTTGCGTACCCGCATGCGGGCGCCCGCGTCGCCGCTGCCCAGGGCGACGCCCTCGGCGCGCACCGCGATGCCGTCCAGTTCGGCCACCAGTTGCACGTGGTCGCCGGCGCGGACCATCTGCCGGCCGCCCAGCGCGCTGGGGGTCAGCACGCTGCCGGCGGCGACCGGCCGCGACAGGCTGCGCTCGGCGACCTGGTCCATGCTTTCCACGTAGCCATAGGGCAGGTGGGTGACGTCACGCGGCTCGGCATGCACGTCCGCCGCCACGATGCCGTCGCCGCGCACCAGCGGCCGGCTGGCCACCAGCACCTGGCGGAACACGTGCAGCTCGACCGGCACGCGCAGGGTCCAGCCGTCGGCGGCCGGGCAACGCACCAGCACGCTCAGCCGAGGCGTCATGCGCAGGCCGCCGGGGAGGCTGGCGGCGAGCGGCGCGGCGCAATCGGCGATGCGCAGGCGCGGGTCCAGCGCCTCGGACTTCACCTCGACGCGGCTGCCGGGCGCGGCGTACTGCCGGGCGACGAACTGCTCGGCCTGTGCGCGCACGTCCGCCTCCGACAGCGGCGCGGCCAGGGCCGGCAGGACCGTCCCCAGTAACGCGAGCAGCAGGCAGCGGCGCGCCAAGGCCATCAGGCTTCGGCCAGCAGCGCGGCGAGCTGGACGACCAGCGCCTCGCGGTCGGATTCCAGCCGCTGGCTGATCTGCTGGGCCTGCTCCACCTGGCCGTTGCACAACAGGCCGACGAAGGCGCTGCCGTGCTCGGACAACCGTGCGCCGGCTTCGCTGAGCGCGCCGGCGGCCGGGTGCTCCGGATGCTGCGCGGCCAGGCGGCGCACGGTGCGGTCCAGCGCCTCGGTATCGAACCAGCGCCGGTCCAGCGCGCCCGGTTCGAGCAGCGCCAGTTCCATCGCCTGGCGGATGCCCTGCGCCGATTCGCGCACGGTCAGGCTCAGGCTGGCCGGGTCGTTGCCGGCCTCGTGTTCGAGCCAGCCCAGCGCCAGCCGGTGCGCCAGCAGCGCGGCGCGGCTGAGCGCCTCGCTCTGCCGGCGCGCCTCGGTGCTGCGGCGCTGCAGGGCGCCCAGCGCCGCCTGCGCGGCGGCCGCGCGGGCCTGCTGCACGTCCTGGCCCTGGCGCAGCTGGGCGATCTTCTCGCTGGCGCCGGCCAGCGCCTCGCCGCTGCGGCGCATCGCCGCGTCGGCCTGGATCACGCCGGACTGCGCCTGCTCCAGCCGCTGCATGCCCTGCTGCACGTCGCCGTCCAGCTGCTGCGAGAAATCGCCGATGGAACCGGTGACCGTCTCGATCTCGGTGGTGGCCTGGGTGGTCTTCTCGGCCAGTTGCTTGACCTCGTCGGCGACCACCGCGAAGCCGCGGCCGGCCTCGCCCGCGCGGGCGGCTTCGATGGCCGCGTTCAGCGCGACCAGGTTGGTCTGGTGGGCGATCTCCTGCACCACGCCGGTGAGCTTGCCGATCTGCTCGACCTGCTCGGCCAGGCGCGCCTGGTTGCGGTTCATCGCCGACAGCGCGCTGCGCAGCAGGCGCAGCTGGCCGTCCAGTTCGCTCACGCCGGCGCTGCCGGTCTGGCGCGCCTGCTCGACCTGCGTCAAGGCGCTGGCGACCTGCTGCAGGGCCGTCGAGATTCCGGCGCTGGCGTCCGTCAAGCGGCCGACGCCGTCGCGGCCTTCCTGGGTGGCCTTGTCCAGCGCGGACTGCTCGCGGCCGAGCATCTGCGCGGCGGCGAGCACCAGGCCCTGCTGTTCGAGGGTCTGCAGCGCCATCGCCGCAGGCCGACCACCGTCGAGGCGGGCCAGCAACGGCGCCAGCGCGCGGGCCACGGCCGGGTGCTGGCGCGACAACTGTTCGAGGCGTGCCTCGTCGCCAGCGGCGGCCGCTTGGACCAGCGCGGCCAGGGACTGGCTACGGATCAGGCTCATGGAGATGCGGTTTCCTGCGGATGAATGGGAAGGACATCGTCTGGATGCGTCGAAACTTGAACAAGCAACGCATGTGCCAGCGTGCGGCGTTCCCGATCCTTCCCCCGCCTGCGGGGGAAGGTGCCCGAAGGGGCGGATGGGGGAGGCCTTGCGAGAAGCCCGTCCAGGCATCCCGCCCAAGAGCGCCCCCATCCGCCTGTCGGCACCTTCCCCCGCGTTCGCGGGGGAAGGACGCAAGCGCGTAGCGAACCGGCTCAAGCGCCGGAGCGCCCCGCCGATATGCAGGGACGGGCCGCGGCCCGCCGATCCCCGAGGAGAAACGCATGGCCGGCGCCCTGCTGGAAAACGTCGAACGCCAGACCCGCCTGGCCGGGCACAACCGGGTGGCGATGCTGCTGTTCCGGCTGGGCGACGCGCAGTTGTTCGGCATCAACGTATTCAAGGTGCGCGAGGTGCTGCGTCGGCCGCCGCTGGAGCGCATGCCCGGCGCGCACGCGCTGATCGCCGGCAGCTGCGACTACCGCGGGCAGACCATCCCGGTGATCGACCTGGCCGCGGCGCTGGGCTATCCCCCCTTGATCGACGAGCCGTCCGCGCACCTGATGGTCACCGAGTTCAGCCGCTCGGTGCAGGGCTTCCTGGTCTCCGACCTCGCGCACATGGTGCATTGCGAGGGCGAGTCGCTGGTCGCGCCCAGCACCGCGCTGGGCTTCGGCTCGCGGGTGAACGCAGTCACCCGCGTCAATGGCGCGCTGGTGGCGGTGGTCGACGTGGAGCACGTGCTGGCCAGCATCGACGCCACGCCGCACGAACTCTCGGCGCAGATGCAGCGCGCCGCCGGCGCCCATCCGCTGCGCCCGCGGCGGGTGCTGGTGGCGGACGATTCGCTGATCGCGCGCCGCCGCCTGGTCAGTCTGTTCAAGCAGATGAACATCGAATGCGTGGTGGCGCAGGACGGCCGCGAGGCGCTCGACCGCCTGCACGAGCTGGCCGCGCTGCCGCCGGAGGAAGGCGTCAACCTGGTGGTGTCCGACATCGAGATGCCGCAACTGGACGGCTACGCGCTGACCCGCGCGATCCGCGAGACGCCTTCGCTGCGCCGGCTCAAGGTGGTGCTGCACAGCTCGCTCTCCGGGCTGTTCAACGAGGCGATGGTGCGCGAGGTCAACGCCGACCGCTTCGTCACCAAGTTCCAGCCCGACCTGCTGGCCCAGGCGGTGATCGAGCTGCTGCCGGATGACGAGGCGTCGTAGGGTCGGCTTCAGCCCACCGCTTTCGGCGGCGTGATGGTGGGCTGAAGCCCACCCTACGACCCCGTCAGAAAACCGACTCCAGGGTGCAGCCGGAAAACCGTTCCACCCCGCAAAGCCAGCCACGGCGCGGCTTCGCGCGCCCATGGCACACAACTTGCCTCCAGCTCCGTGCGGACGATTCGACCCGCGCGGAGGCAAGCGATGAGCCAACCCATCGACAACCTGTTCGGCATGCACACCGGCGCGCTCGCGCTGTGGCAGCGTCGTACCGAGGTGCTGGCCAGCAACCTGGCCAACGCCGACACGCCCGGCTACCTCGCCCGCGACGTCGACTTCCGCAAGGCGCTGGCCGCCGCCGGCGGCAGCGGCGACGGCAGCCTGCCGCTGGCCGCGCCCACGCCGGGGCAGATCGATCCGGTCGCCCAGGCGCGCGACACGCTCGCCTACCGCGTGCCGACCCAGCCCAGCATGGACGGCAACACCGTCGACGCGCAGCAGGAACAGGCCGCCTTCGCCGCCAACGGCGTGCACTACCAGGCGAGCCTGGCCTTCATCACCGCGCAGATCCGCATGCTGCGGACCGCCATCACCGGAGGCCAGGGCTGATGTCGCTGTTCAACATTTTCAACGTCGCCGGCTCCGGCATGGCGGCGCAGTCCACCCGGCTCAACACCGTGGCCAGCAACCTGGCCAACGCCGACAGCGTGGCGAGCACGCCGCAGGCCGCCTACCGCGCGAAGGAGCCGCTGTTCGCGGCGATCCGCAACGGCCTGGACGGCAAGCCGGCCGAGGCCGGCAGCGAGGGCGTCAAGGTGCTCGGCGTCACCGAGAGCCCGAACGCGATCACCAGCCGCTACGAGCCGGGCAACCCGCTGGCCGATGCCGACGGCTACGTCTACCAGAGCAACGTCAACCCGGTGGACGAGCTGGTCAACATGATCTCGGCCTCGCGCTCCTACCAGAACAGCGTCGAAGTGATGAACACCGCGCGCCAGCTGATGCAGAAGACGCTGGATCTCGGGAAGTAAGGAACGGTCATGAGCGATATCGCAGTCAATGCCTCCAGTTCCGCCGGCGCCGCCGCGCAGTCCGCGCAGAAGGACAACAAGACGCTGAGCCAGGCGGATTTCCTGAGCCTGCTGATCCAGCAGATGCGCAACCAGGATCCGACCCAGCCGATGGATTCCTCGCAGATGGTCAGCCAGCTGGCGCAGATCAACCAGGTGTCGGCCACGCAGAACCTGCAGGCCTCCTTCGACGCGCTCGCGCAGTCGATGCAGGGCAACCAGTTGCTGCAGGCCTCCAGCATGGTCGGCCGCAGCGTCACCGTGCCTTCGGGCGCGGGCAAGCTGCAGGGCGGCGCGCTCGACGGCGCCGTCAACGTGCCCGACGGCGGCGGCCACACGCTGGTGAAGATCACCGACAGCGCCGGCGACGTGGTGCGCACGATCGACCTGGGCACGCAGACCGCCGGCCTGACCGACTTCCACTGGGACGGCACCGGCAACGACGGCGAACCGTTGCCGCCGGGCGTCTACGGCCTGAGCGCCCAGGTCGGCAACACCGCGGTGGCGACCTACGTCACCGGCAAGGTCGCCGGCGTGGGCATGACCGGCGCCGACGGCGCCTACCTGGACGTGGACGGCTTCGGCGGCGTGCTGCTGAGCCAGGTCGCGCGCGTCAACTGATCCACATCCATCAACCGGAACCCACACCCGTACAGGGGAAACACCGATGGCTTTCAATATCGCGCTGAGCGGCCTGAATGCGGCGTCCAAGGACCTCGAGGTCACCGCCAACAACATCGCCAACACCGGCACCGCTGGCTTCAAGGGCTCGCGTGCCGAGTTCGCCGAGCTGTTCAACTCGGCCGGCCGCAACCTTTCGGCCACCGCCATCGGCAGCGGCGTGCGCCTGGCCGACGTGTCGCAGCAGTTCGGCGCGGGCAACGTGGAGAACACCGGTAACAGCCTGGACTTCGCCATCAGCGGCGACGGCTTCTTCACCATGCGCGACGGCAAGGGCTACTCCTACACCCGCGCCGGCGCCTTCCACCAGGATTCCAGCGGCAACGTGGTCAACGCCAGCGGGCAGCACCTGCAGGTGTACGCACCCACCGCCAGCGGCTTCGACACCAGCCGCCTCACCGACCTCAAGCTGACCGACGCGCAGAGCGCGGCCAAGGCGACCGCCAACGTGGCGATGTCGCTGAACCTGCCCTCCGACGCGACGCCGCCGACCACCACGCCGTTCAGCCCCACCGACGCGTTGAGCTACACCCAGGCCACGCCGTTCACCGCGTACGACTCGCTGGGCGCCACCCACAACGGCACGGTCTACTTCGTCAAGGACGCGGCCGCCAATACCTGGAACGCCTACCTGTACGTCGACGGCGTCTCCGCCGGCGCGCCGCAGGCGGTGTCGTTCAGCAGCAGCGGCGCGCTGGCCACACCGGCGGGCGGCAAGCTCAACTTCGGCGCGCTGTCGGTCAGCCCGGGTGCCGACCCGATGGCACTGTCGATCGACCTGTCCAAGGCCACGCAGTTCGGCAACAGCTACAGCCTCAACGCGGTGGATCCGGACGGCTACCCGAGCGGCACGCTCTCGAGCATCGACGTGTCCAGCGAAGGCGTGGTGCAGGCCAAGTATTCCAACGGCCAGTCGGTGCCGCTGGGCCAGCTCGCGCTGGCCAACTTCAGCAACCTGCAGGGCCTGCGGCAGCTGGACAACACCAGTTGGGCGGCTTCGTTCGATTCGGGCGCGCCGGTGATGGGCGCGGCCGGGCAGGGCACCTTCGGTGGCGTGCAGTCCGGCGCGTTGGAAGCCTCCAACACCGCCGACCTCACCGCGCAGCTGGTGAACATGATCAAGGCGCAGCGCAACTACCAGGCGAACGCGCAGGTGATCTCCACCGACGACAAGCTCACGCAAACCATCATCAACATCCGCAACTGACGCTGACGCCCGAGGCCTCGCATGGATCGTTCGCTCTACGTCGCCATGACCGGCGCCACGCAGATGATGCGGGCGCAGACGGAAGTGGCGCACAACCTGGCCAACGCCGACACGGTCGGCTTCAAGGCGCAGATGTCGGCCTTCCAGGCGCTGCCGGTGCAGGGCCCCGGCATGGCCACGCGGATCAACGGCGTGGCGCAGGGCGAGGGCGTGGACCTGCGCTCGGGCGCGGAGATCCAGACCGGCCGCGAGCTGGACGTCGCCGTGCAGGGCGATGGCTGGATCGCGGTGCAGGCGGCCGACGGCAGCGAGGCCTACACGCGCGCCGGCAACCTGCAGCTCACGCCCGACGGCCTGCTCACCGATGCGCGCGGCAACCTGGTGATGGGCGACAGCGGCCCGATCAGCCTGCCGCCGGCCACCCAGGTGAGCATCGGCAACGACGGCACGGTTTCCGTGGTGCCGACGGGCCAGGGCCCGGAAACGCTTGCCACGGTCGGCCGCATCAAGCTGGTCAACCCGCCGCCAAATCAGCTCGCGCTGGGGAGCGACGGCCTGATGCACTTGGCTGGCGGCGCCCCGGCGCAGGCCGACCCGGCGGTGGGCCTGAAGTCCGGCGTGCTGGAGTCCAGCAACGTCAATCCGTCGCAGACGCTGGTGCAGATGATCGAGCTTTCGCGCCAGTACGAACTCCAGGTCAAGGCGATCAAGAACGCCGACGACAACGCGCAGTCGGCGACCCGCCTGCTCTCGCTCACCTAAGTTTCAGGAGACAACCATGTTCTCTTCCCTGTGGGTCGCCAAGACCGGTCTGGATGCGCAGCAGACGCGCATGGACGTGGTCTCGCACAACCTCGCCAACGCCAACACCACCGGCTTCAAGAGCTCGCGCGCCTCGTTCCAGGACCTGGTCTACCAGAACCTGCGCCAGCCCGGCGGGCAGACCACCGAGCAGACCAACGCGCCGTCCGGCCTGATGCTGGGCACCGGCGTGCGCGTGGTAGGCAACGAGAAGCTGTTCACCCAGGGCAACATCGAGCAGACCGGCAACTCGCTGGACCTGGCGATCCAGGGCCGTGGCTTCCTGCAGGTGACCATGCCCGACGGCTCCATCGCCTACACCCGCGACGGCTCGCTGCACATGGACCAGAACGGCCAGGTGGTCACCGCCAACGGCTACGCGGTGGACCCGGCGATCACCATTCCCGCCAACGCGCAGTCGATCACCATCGGCAGCGACGGCACGGTCAGCATCACGCTGCCGGGCCAGGCCGCGCCGCAGCAGGTGGGCACCGTGCAACTGGCCGACTTCATCAATCCCGCGGGCCTGCAGCCCAACGGCGACAACCTCTACCTGGAAACCGCCTCGAGCGGTTCGCCGCAGATCGGCCAGCCGGGCCTCAATGGTCTGGGCACGCTGGCGCAGGGCGCGCTGGAGTCCTCCAACGTCAACGTGGTCGAGCAGATGGTCGACATGATCGAGACGCAGCGCACCTACGAGATGAACTCCAAGGCCATCTCCGCCGCCGACCAGATGCTGCAGTTCCTCACCAACAAGACCTGAGCACAAGCCGTCATGTCCCTGCTCCGCCTTTCCACCGCTGCCCTCGCGCTGTCGCTGCTTGCCGGCTGCATGGCCATGCCCGCGCGCGACGACGGCCAGTGGGCGCCGACCCCGCCGATGCAGCCGCCGGTCGCCGCGGCACCGGCCGACGGCTCGATCTACCACGACAACCAGAACATGGAGCTGTTCTCCGACGCGCGTGCGCATCGGGTGGGCGACATCCTCACCATCGCGCTGGTGGAAAGCACCCAGGCCAGCAAGAAGGCCAGCACCAGCACCAGCAAGAAAGACAAGGCCGACCTCGCCGCGCCGACCATCCTGGGCAAGGGGCTCACGATCAACGGCAACTCGGCCAGCCTGGGCCTGGACGGCGAACGCACCTTCGACGGCAACGGCTCGTCCAGCCAATCCAACCAGTTGACCGGCTCGATCACCGTCACCGTGGCCGAGCGGCTGTCCAACGGCAACCTGATCATCCGCGGCGAGAAGTGGCTGACCATCAACCAGGGCCAGGAACTGGTGCGCATCTCCGGCATCGTGCGCCCGCAGGACATCAGCCCGGACAACTCGGTGCCCTCGACCCGCGTCGCCGACGCGCGCATCAGCTACACCGGCCGCGGCACGCTGGCCGACGCGAACACGCGAGGGTGGCTGTCGCGCTTTTTCAACTCGAAATGGATGCCGTTCTGATGAACGCCATGAACTCCAACCCCGCGCGCACTGCTCCCTCTCCCCTCCGGGGAGAGGGCTGGGGTGAGGGGACGATTGTCGCGAGTGGCGCTCGTCGGACGCGCTCTGCTTTTGCTTCTTTCCAACACCGCCTGCACAACCTTTTCCGCAAGAGTGGCCCCTCACCCCAACGCTCTCCCCCATCCTTGATTAGGAAAGAGGGAGAGGGAGCTGGTGTGTGGCTTGCCTTGGGGATCGCGCTCTGCCTGCTGGCCGCTCCTGTCCACGCCGACAAGATCCGCGACCTCGCCTCCGTCGGCGGTGTGCGCTCCAACCAGCTTATCGGCTACGGCCTGGTCGTCGGCCTCGATGGAAGCGGCGACCAGACCACCCAGGCCCCGTTCACCACGCAGAGCCTGGAGAACATGCTCCAGCAGTTCGGCATCACCGTGCCGCCGAACGCGCGCCCGCAGCTGAAGAACGCCGCGGCCGTGACCATCACCGCCGAACTGCCGCCCTTCGCCAAGCCCGGCCAGACGATCGACGTCACCGTCGCCTCGATCGGCAACGCCAAGAGCCTGCGCGGCGGCGAGCTGCTGATGTCGCCGCTGCGCGGCGCCGACGGCAACGTCTACGCGATTGCCCAGGGCAGCGTGGTGGTCGGCGGCGTCAGCGCGCAGGGCAAGAGCGGCTCCAGCGTGCAGGTGAACATTTCCGCCAGTGGCCGCATCCCCAACGGCGCCTCGGTCGAGCGCAGCGTGCCCAGCGCGTTCGGCAACGCCGGCGACCTGATGCTCAACCTCAACACGCCCGACTTCACCACCGCCGCGCGCATCGCGCAGGCGATCAACGCGGCGTTCGGCGCCGGCACTGCTCAACCAGTCGACGGCGGCACGGTGAGCGTGCGCGGCCCGCAGGATCCGGGGCAGAAGGTCGCCTGGCTGGGCATGGTCCAGCAGCTAGACGTTACCCCGGGCGACGCGCCGGCGCGCGTGGTGGTCAACTCGCGCACCGGCACCGTGGTGATCGGCTCGGACGTCAAGGTGACGGCCGCTGCGGTGGCGCATGGCGCGATCCAGGTGACCATCAGCGAACAGCCGCTGGTCAGCCAGCCGCAGCCGTTCTCGCGCGGCCAGACCGCGGTGGTGCCCAGCTCCGACGTGCAGGTCAGCGAGGACGGCGCGCACATGTTCAAGTTCGGCCCCGGCGTGAGCCTGGACACCATCGTGCGCGCGGTGAACCAGGTGGGCGCCGCGCCCAGCGACCTGATCTCGATCCTGCAGGCGCTCAAGCAGGCTGGCGCGCTTCATGCAGAACTCGTGGTGATCTAGCTACGCGCGACGGAAACATGACGCCCGCCAACGCCAACTTGCCCGCGCTCGACACCTGGACCGACCTGTCCGGGTTCAACCAGTTGCGCGCGCAGGCGCAGGACGACGGCAAGGCGGCGCTGCCGAAGGTCGCCAAACAGTTCGAGGCGATCTTCACCCAGATGATGCTCAAGTCCATGCGCGAGGCGAACGCCAGCTTCGGCGACAACGCCATGGGCGACAGCGAGCAGGGCAAGGCCTACCGCGACCTGTTCGACCAGCAGCTTTCGCTGTCGCTCTCGCAGGGCAACAACGGCCTGGGGATTGCCCGCATGCTGGTGCGCCAGCTCGGCGGCAAGGACGCCGAGCCCAAGGCCGCGCCGGCCACCGATGACAAGGCGCTGCTCGCCAGCGTCGCCGTCGGCGCGCTGCCGGGAGGCGCCGCCGCCAGCCTGTTCGGCCCGCTCGCCGCCGGCGCCGAGGCCGGCACCCGCGCGTTGCTGCACCTGGGCGAAGGTACCGACGCCCAGGGCGACGGCCTGCTGCAGCTCACCGCCGATGCCGGTGCCGCGCAGGACTGGCGCGCCACGCTGGGCAAGCTGGCCCAGGGTGCGGCGAACGTCGTCAGCAAGTTCATCCCGGGCGACCCGGTCGGCTTCGTGCAGGCGATGGCGCCGCACGCGCAGGCCGCGGCCGACAAGCTCGGCGTCTCGGTGCGCGCGCTGCTGGCGCAGGCCGCGCTGGAGACCGGCTGGGGCAAGCACCTGCCGCACCGGCACGACGGCTCCAGCAGCTTCAACCTGTTCGGCATCAAGGCCGGCGGCGGCTGGGACGGCGACAAGGTCAGCGTACCGACGCTCGAATACGAAGGCGGCGTGGCGGTGCGCAAGCGCGACAACTTCCGCGCCTACGACAATCCCGGACAGGCCTTCGCCGATTACGCGCGGATGCTTTCGGACAACCCGCGCTACGCCCGCGCGCTGGGGCAGGGCGAGAACGTCGCCGGCTTCGCCCACGCGCTGAGCCGCGGCGGCTACGCCACCGACCCGGCCTACGCCGCCAAGCTCACCGCGATCGCCAACAGCCCGCAGATGCGCGAGGCGCTGGCGGCGCTGGACGCGGGGACATTCAAGTGAGGCGTCAAGTTGCCGTCACAGCAGGCATGACGCATGCCTCCCCGCAAGGCCCCCTCCATCCGCCTGTCGGCACCTTCCCCCGTGGAACGGGGGAAGGCTCGGTAGGCGGCCACTCGAATCCTTCCCCCGTTCCACGGGGGAAGGTGCCCGAAGGGCGGAAGGGGGCGAGCTTGCCTCGACCCTCCTATCCGTGCGCCATAAGAACGGAAAACCCCCATGGCTGACCTGCTTTCGACCGGCGTCTCCGGCCTGCTTGCCGCGCAGGTGGGCCTGAGCACCACCGGCCACAACGTCTCCAACGCCAACACCGACGGCTACAGCCGCCAGCAGGTGACCTTCGCCGCGCGAGCGCCGCAGGCCGAGGGGCGCTACTACGTGGGCACCGGCGTGGACACCCAGGCGGTGCAGCGCGCCTACAGCCAGTACCTCAATACCGCGCTGTGGTCGGCGTCTTCCTCCAAGGGCCGCGCCGATGCCTACCAGGCGCTGACCGACCAGCTCAACAACCAGCTCTCCGGCAGCAGCAACCTGCAGAGTTCGCTGGATACCTTCTTCGGCGCCGTGCAGGACGTCGCCAACGCGCCGGCCGACGCTTCCGCGCGCGGCGTGCTGCTGGCCCGCGCCGGTGCGCTGGCGAGCACCTTCCGCGCGCTGTCCGGCCAGTTCAACAGCCTGGACGGCCAGGTGCAGCGCCAGCTCACCGACACCGTCGCCTCGATCAATTCCGACAGCGCCGCGATCGCCAAGCTCAACGAGCGCATCCGTGCGTCCACCGGCGGCGAGCCGTCCGACCTGCTCGACCAGCGTGACGCGCTGATCAAGAAGCTCTCCGGCGAAGTGGGCATCAGCGTGGCCAAGCAGGGCGACGGCACGTTGAGCGTCTTCGTCGGCAACGGCCAGGCGCTGGTCAGCGGCACGCAGTCCTACGAACTGGGCACCGCGCCGAACGCCTACGATGCGACCCGGCTGGAAGTGGTCGACAAGGGCACCGGCGCGGTGCTGAGCGGGCGGATCGGCGGCGGCACGCTGGGCGCGCTGCTGGACTTCCGCAGCAACGTGCTCGACCCAGCGCAGAACCAGCTAGGCCGCGCCGCGCTGGCGATGGCCGACGCCTTCAACGACCAGCACGCGCAGGGCGTGGATCTCAACGGCCAGCTCGGCGGCACCTTCTTCAACGTCGCCGGCCCCGCCGTGCAGGCGGCCAGCGGCAACGCCGGCAGCGCCACGGTCACGGCCGGCATCAACGATCTCGGCGCGCTGGGCAGCCAGGACTACGTCTTGTCCTTCGACGGCAGCGCCTGGAACCTCAAGGACGGCAGCGGCGCCACGGTCGCGATGACCGGCACCGGCACCGCCGCCGATCCGTTCAAGGCCGGCGGCTTGAGTTTCGTGGTCGGCGGCGGCGCGGCCAGCGCCGGCGACAGCTTCCGCATCCAGCCCAGCCGCAACGCCGCGGGCAGCGTCAGCGTGGCGATCACCGATCCGAACAGGATCGCCGCCGCCGCGCCGCTGCTCGGCAGCGCGGCAACGGTGAACACCGGCACCGGCAGCGTGGGTGCGCTTTCCGTCGCCGACGGCACGGATGCGAACCTGTTCACCGCCTCGAGCATCGTGTTCTCCTCGCCGACCAGCTACAGCATCGATGGCGGTCCGGCGCAGACCTTCACCCCCGGCACGCCGATCGTGCACAACGGCTGGAGCCTCGCGCTCGACGGCGCGCCCGCCGCCGGCGACAGCTTCAGCGTGCAGGCCAACACCAACGCGCGCGGCGACAACTCCAACGCGCTCAAGCTCGGCGCGGTGGCCAACCTGGGCGTGCTCGACGGCGGCGCCACCAGCGTCGGCGGCGCCTACGGGCAACTGGTCGGCCAGGTCGGCAGCGCCGGCTCGCTGGCGGACGACGCGGCCACCACGCAGACGGCCGTCTACAACCAGGCGATGGCCGCGCAGCAGAGCGTCAGCGGCGTGAACATGGACGAGGAAGCGGCCAACCTGGTGCGCTACCAGCAGGCCTACCAGGCATCGGCGCAGATCATCACCGCCGCCAACACCGTGTTCAACGCGCTGCTCGGCGCGTTCAAGGGCTAAGGGGTCCAGCCATGCGAGTTTCCACCAGCTGGATGCAGCAGCAGTCGGTCAACACCATGATGGAGCGGCAGGGCGACCTGTCCGACATCCAGACCCAGATGGGCACCGGCAAACGCATCAACCAGCCCTCGGACGATCCGGTCGGCGCCGCGCGCGCAGTCGAGCTGACGCATCTGGGCGCCGATACCGCGCAGTACCAGCGCAACATCACCTCGGCCAATGCGCGGCTGGGGCTGGAAGACCAGACTCTGTCGTCGGTCAGCGACGTGCTCGACCGCGTGCGCACGCTCACCCTGCAGGGCATGAACGCCACCCAGACCGACGAGTCGCGCGCCGACATCGCCGCCGAGCTGGTGCAATTGCGCGGGCAGCTGCTGGGCATCGCCAACAGCAAGGATTCGCAGGGCGACTACATCTTCGCCGGCAACCGCACCGGCGCGCAGCCGTTCGTCTCGCAGGGCAGCGTGAGCTACGTGGGCGACCAGGGGCAGCGCATGGTCGCCGCCGGCCCGGGCCTGCAGGTGGCCACCGGCGATCCGGGCAGCGCGATCTTCATGGGCATTCCCACCGGCAACGGTACGTTTGCCGTGGGTGCCGCCGCCGGCAACACCGGCAGCGCAGTCGCCGGCGCCTCCAGCGTGGTCGACGCGACGGCGTGGGACGGCGGCAGCTATCAGGTCACCTTCACTGCGCCTGGCACCTACGAGGTGCGCGACGGCGGCGGTGCGCTGGTGACCAGCGGCAGCTACGACACGCAGAAGGGCGGCATGGTCGCCTTCAAGGGCGTGCAGGTGGCCTTCTCCGGCACGCCTGCCGCGGGCGACAGCTTCAACGTGGCGCCGTCGTCGACACAGAGCGTGTTCGACACGATGGACGGCATCATCGCCAACTTCACGCAGGCCAACACCGGCGGCGCGGACATGCAGAACGCGCTCAACGGACAACTGGCCAACCTCGACCAGGCGATCGGCTCGATCACCCGCACGCGCGCAGCGGTCGGCGCACGCATGAACGCGCTCGACCAGCAGGGGTCGCTCAACGACGACCTCACGCTGCAGTACAAGACCGCGCTGTCCGATACGCAGGATCTCAACTACTACGACGCGGTGAGCAAGCTGAGCCTGCAGAGCTCCGCGCTGCAGGCCGCGCAGCTCACCTTCAGCAAGCTGCAGAACATGTCGCTGTTCGATTACCTGCGCTGAAAAACGCGGCGCAAAAAAAGTCAACAGGGTGTACTCAAGTTTCCACGGGGGAAGTCGAAAAAGGGTCTGAGGCGGCGGTGTTCCAATCGGCATCCCGCTGACTACCACCGCCGAACCAACGGCATCAAAGACCCTAGACGGAGACATTCCCATGGTCATGAGCGTTCTCACCAACATCAGCTCGCTGAATGCGCAAACCAATCTGGCGAAGTCGCAGAGCAAGCTGTCCACCGCCATTGCGCGCCTGTCCTCCGGCATGCGCATCAACAGCGCCAAGGACGATGCCGCGGGCCTGGCCATCGCCACCCGCTTCACCACCCAGATCAACGGCCTGAACCAGGCCGTGCGCAACGCCAACGACGGTATCTCCCTGTCGCAGACCACCGAGTCGGCGCTGGACGAGGTCACCAACAACCTGCAGCGCATCCGCGAGCTGGCCGTGCAGTCGGCCAACGCGACCAACTCCGATTCCGACCGCTCCGCGCTGGACGCCGAAGTGCAGCAGCGCCTGGCGGAAGTGACCCGCATCTCGCAGCAGACCACCTTCAATGGCCGCCACGTGCTGGACGGCTCGTTCGGCCAGGCCGCCTTCCAGGTCGGCGCCAACGTCGGCGAGACCATCTCGGTCGACCTTACCAAGGGCACCCGCGCTTCGGACATCGGCGCGATCGCCACGGCGTCCAGCGACATCAGCGGCGCCTTCTCGAGCGGCGGCAGCGCCGCGACCGCGTCGGTGGCCACCGCCGCCAACGGCAGCGGCGTCGACTTCAGCACCACCAACCAGGACTTCACGATCGACGGCAACGCGGTCTCGCTGACCACGGCGTACGCCGACCAGGCCGCGATGGTCACCGACATCCAGGCGCAGTTGGATGCCAGCGCTTCCGGCGCGTACACGGTCGCCGCCAGCGGCACCGATGGCTTCACCATCACCACGACCGCGACCGGCACCGCCAGCGCGATCACGGTGGGCGGCACCGACGCGGCGTTCATCACCGGCAACACCAGCGGCGCCGACGCAGTGGCGGGCACGGCCTCCAGCCTGACGCTCGCCGCCGGCGACTTCAGCATCAACGGCACTGCCATCACCGGTACCTTCGCCGATTCCAAGTCGCTGGTCGACGCGATCAACAGCAAGGGCATCAGCGGCGTGTCGGCCTACCTGGACGACACCGGCAAGGTGAAGATCGACTCGCAGGATGACCTGGTGCTGGCGGGCGCGAACACCTCGATGGGCTTCACCATGGGCACCACGACGGCCTCCGGCTCGCTCAGCGGCGTGGACGTCAAGACGGTGTCCGGTGCCAACGACGTGATCAACCGCATCGACTCGGCCCTGCAGTCGATCAGCTCGATCCGCAGCGACCTGGGTGCGGTGCAGAACCGCTTCGATTCGACGATCGCCAACCTGCAGACCATCTCGCAGAACCTCGATTCGTCGCGCAGCCAGATCCAGGACGCCGACTTCGCGGCCGAGACGGCCAACATGTCCAGCGCGAACATCCTGCAGCAGGCCGGTGTCTCGGTGCTGGCGCAGGCCAACTCCACCACGCAGAGCGTGCTGAAGCTGCTGCAGTAACAGCGGCAACCACACGGGAGGCGGCCGTGGCGACACGGCCGCCCTTCCCATAAAAGGATTCCAAGACCATGGCCATCACCGTCGGCTCCAGCAGTTCCTCCAGCGCGCTCTTCTCCGCCGCAGGCATCGGATCCGGACTCGACGTCGACAGCCTGGTCAGCCAGCTGGTGGCGGCCAAGAAGAAGCCCCAGCAGGACCAGATCACCGCCCAGGCCACCAAGGCGCAGACGCAGATCTCGGCCCTCGGCCAGGTCAGCGCAGCGCTTTCGGCGCTGAAGTCGGCGCTGGCTTCGCTGAGCGACGGAAGCGCCCTGGCGGCACATGCGGTCGCCGTGGGCGACAGCGACGTGCTTTCCGCCACCGCCCGCACCGACGCGGTCAACGGCAGCTACACGATCGCGGTGACCAAGCTCGCCGGCGCCATGAAAGCGTCGTCCGGCGCGTTCGCCGACAGCGACGCGACGGTCGGCACGGGCACGCTGACGATCGCCGTCGGCGACCAGCAGATGAGCCTGGACATCGACTCGGCGCACGCCTCGCTCGCGCAGATCCGCGACGCGATCAACCAGTCGTCCGACAACCCCGGCGTCAGCGCCACCATCGTCACCGGCACCGACGGCGCGCACCTCGTGCTGCGCGGCACCCGCACCGGTGCGGACAACGGCTTCAGCGTGAGCGCCAGCGGCGGCGACGGCGGCCTCTCCGCGCTCGGCTACGACCCCAACGCGGCTTCCGGCAACGGCCTCACCGTCATCGATGCGGCGCAGGACGCCGAGTACACGATCGACGGGCTGCCGGGCCACAGCGCCGGCAACACCGTCAGTACCGCCATCGACGGGCTGACCCTCAACCTGGCCGCCGAAGGCACCAGCACGGTCACGGTCTCGAGCGATACGGCCAAGGCGACCAGCGCGGTCACCAACCTGGTCAACACGTACAACAGCTTCGTCGGCATCTACAAGAACCTGACCAAGTACGACGCCACCACCCAGACCTCGGGCGCCCTGATCGGCGACGCCACGCTCAACAGCATCAAGAGCACGCTGGCGGCGGTCATGGGCGGCACGTCCAACGGCGGCACGCTGAGCGACATCGGCGCGACCCTGCAGTTGGACGGCACGCTGAGCCTGGACAGCGGCAAGCTGAGCGACGCCTTGTCCAACGGCGGCGCCGCGGTCTCTTCGCTGTTCGGCGGCGACGCCGGCCTGGCCGGCAAGCTCAACGGCGCGCTGGACAAGTGGATCGGCAGCGACGGCATCCTGGAAACGCGCACCGACAACCTCAACAAGCAGTTGTCGGACCTGGACGACCGCCAGAGCGAGCTCGACAGCCGCATGGACGCGCTGACCACGCGCTACACGCGCCAGTTCAGCACGCTCGACACGCTGCTGACCAAGCTCAACAGCACCAGCAGCTACCTGACCCAGCAATTCGACGCGCTCACCGCGGCGAACAAGAACAAGTAAGACGGAGGAACCCACCATGGCATTCGGACAGGGCGCCAACGCCTACCAGCAGGTCCGCTCGCACGGCGGCGTGGAGTCGGCCGATCCGCACGGCCTGATCACGCTGCTGATGGACGGCGCGCTGGAGCGCCTGGTCACCGCGCGCGGGCACATGCAGCGCGGCGAGATCGCGCCCAAGGGCGAGGTGATCGGCCGCTGCATCGAGATCATCGGCGGCCTGCGCGACGCGCTCGATCCGAAGGTCGACACGCCGCTGGTCGGCCAGCTCGACCAGCTCTACGACTACATGGGCCGGCGCCTGCTGCACGCCAACCTGCGCAACGACGTGTCCGCGCTGGACGAAGTCAGCGCGCTGCTGCAGAAGGTGCGCAACAGCTGGGTGCAGGTGCCGCTCGAGGCGCGCCGCCCGGCCGGCGCCGGCGCATGAACGAACAACTGCCGATGGCGCTGGCCCTGGCGCTGACCCGCGCCATGCTCGACGCCGCCCGCACCGGCGACTGGGAGCAGGTGGTCGCGCTGGAAGCCGAACGCCAGTCGCTGGTGATGCAGCCGGTGTCGCAGGACGAGGACAGCGTGCGCCAGCTCGGCGACCTGCTGGCGCTGGACCGCGAACTGCGCGCGCTGGTCACCCAGGCGCGCGATACCGCCGGCGGGCAGTGGCAGGCCGAACACGACCGCGCCCGGGCGATCGCCGCCTACGGCGGCTGAGCCAGGCACCGCTTCCTGACGAGAGAGCCGCCTCTTGGCCCCCTCTCCCCTGCGGGGAGAGGCCTGGGTGAGGGGCAAGGCTTGCGGGAAAGTCGAGCAAGCCGGAGGTTGCTCCCTCTCCCCTCCGGGGAGAGGGCTGGGGTGAGGGGCCAAGGCTTGCGGGAAACCACGGAAAAG
>NZ_JBCNYA010000021.1:0-71671 GCF_049727805.1 Frateuria sp. YIM B11624 | reverse complement strand
CCACCAGCCTGGCGTAGGTCCTCGTAGGGTGGGCTTCAGCCCACCGCTTTGAATGCCGCGACGAGCGGTGGGCTGAAGCCCACCCTACGGTTCGTGCGGGGGAGCGCCAGGCACGCCGAAGTCGGGGCTGCCATCGGCTCTCCAGCCAATCGGCTGGATGCGCGGCGCGCGACGCGGCGTGCATTTCCAGTCCGGCCCGCCGTTGGCGTGGTAGATGATCCAGTCGCGGCCGTCCGTGCCCTTGAAGAAGCCGTTGTGGCCGGGCGCGTAGACGTGGTGCTGCGGCGAGCTGGCGAACACGGGCCTGGGCGACTTGCGCCAGGAGGCCGGGTCGAGCAGGTCCGCGTCGCCGTCGGCCTGCAGCAGGCCCAGCGCGTAGTCGTCCGACCAGCAGGCGCTCGCCGAATAGCTGAGGAACACCTTGCCGTCCGGCCCCTGCAGGAACTCCGGCCCTTCGAGGATCTTGCGCCCGCCCTGCATTTCCCACGCGTAGGTCGGCCAGGCGATGTCCACCTGCGGCGAGCCCAGCGTCCACGGGTTGCTCATCGGCGCGATCACCAGGTCGCTGTGGTCGCCGACGTAGGCCGAGTAGACGAAGTACCGCCGGCCGCCGTGCTCGAACACGGTGCCGTCGATGCCGCTGTGGTGGGTCTTCAGCATGCCGCGCTCCACCCACTCTCCCCGGGTGGGATCGGACGAGGCGTTCTCCAGCACGAACACGTGCCGGTGCGCGTCGTCGTCGTGCCCGGCCTCGGCCGCCGTGAAATAGAGGTACCACTTGCCCTGCACGAAATGCAGTTCCGGCGCCCATATCGAGGTCGACGCCGGTCCCTGCGCATGCTTGCGCCAGACCACCACCGGCTCGGCCTGCGCCAGTTGCGTGAGGTCGCGGGTCTTGCGCAGTTCGATGCGGTCGCCGGAAGTACTGGTGTAGTAGTAGACGCCGTCGCGCTGGACCACCCACGGGTCCGGCCCCGAGGGCAGCAGCGGCTTGGCATAGTCCCGCGTGCCGCTCGCGTGCGCCACGGCGCAGGCGAACAGCAGGGCGAGGCTTGCGAGGATCGAGTGGAAACGGCTCCGGGGCATGTGGTGTCCAGGTGATGGCGGATGTCGGCGTGGAACGTCAATCGCCCTCGGGCGTGGCCGGATCCAGTTGCACGTAGTCGACGTCGGCCGGGCGCCGTGAGCCTTCGAGCACCACCGTGTTGTCGCCGGCGCGCAGACTGCCGCGGGCGGTGGCGACATGCCAGCCGTCGCGGTCGGCGCGATCGGTCATCTTCCAGAGCGTGCCGTTGACGCGCAGCACCGGCAGCGCCGGCGTGAAACCCAGGTCCTGCCAGCGCACCGTGGCGCGGTAGCTGCCGCCGGCCGCAACGTGCACGGGAAACTCCAACTGCCCACCCGGTGCGGAGGCCATGCGTGCCTTGGCGCCATTCGAGGCGGTCGGATCGCCGATGCGCACCGACCAGCGCCGCAGCGCGTCCTCGGCCTCGTAGCGGTCGAAGCGTGCGGGCGCCTCGGCGTACATCACGACGTTCTTGCGCGCATCCGCGGGGTCGGCGGGAGTGGACGAAGTGGTGGCATGCCACAGGCGTCCGCCGGGCATCGGCAACAGGGCCTGCGTCCAGCCGGCATGGATGTTCCCGGTGAGCTTCTGCACCGGCGCCTCGGCTTCCCACCACGGCCCGCGGCCGCCGTCGTTGTTCCAGTAAAGGCTGCGGCCGGACGGATCGCCGTCGCCGCCGGCGCGTTCGGCCACCACGGCGATCACGCCGGGGCCCTTGCGCCACGGCAGCCAGCGCACGATCGGCGAGGCCGCCGGCCACGCGCCGGCGGCGGTGCGCACCGGCGTGCCGCGGTCGGACGGATCGCCCCAGTCCAGGCCGTCGGCGCTGATCTTCAGGTACACCTGACCGTTGTCGGGCCCGTCGATGTCCTCGTAGGTCATCACGTAGCGGCCGTCCGGCAGCCGGTCGACCACCGCCATGCCGGGACGCTCGACGCCGCCGGGAATGGCGACGTCGATCTTCTCCTCGCCCCAGTGCCGGCCACCGTCATCGGAGACCTTGTGCGCGAGCAGCTGGTTGAAGCCTTCCGCCTTGTGCTTCTCGCTGGAGTAGTAGGCGACTAGCCGCCCGTCGTCGAGGCGGTGGACGTTCGGCTCCCACACGCCGTGGTTGTCCTTGTCGCTCGGGTTGCCGCCGCCCTTGACGATCGAGCCGCGGTAGCGCCAGCTGCGGCCGCCGTCGGTGGAGGCGTAGAGCTGCAGGTCCTCGGCGACCAGCCGCCCGCTGGCGTCGTCACCGGTGGCATTGGCCCCCAGCAGCAGCGTGCCCGCCGGCAGGTCGGCGCTGGGCCTGGCCAATTCCGAAAGGTGCGGCTGCCAGCGCAACTGCCAATGCGGATCGCTGCCGTGCGCCTGGTCGGTGACGTTGGCTACGAACCGCCATTGCGCGCCGCCGTCGATGCTTTCGTAGAGCGGAATGCCGCCCATGCCGTCGCGCTCGAACACCATCAGCATGCGCCCGTTCGCGGACGCCTCCGGCTGGTGCGCCAGGCGCACGACGCTCACGTAGCCCACGCCATCGGCAAGGACCGTGCCGCTCGCTTGTGCCTGCGCCGGCGCCGCGGCGACCGGGATGGCGGCGAGTGCAAGCGCGAACGCCATCGCGCAGGGCAGCAGGATCGGTCGGGTCATCGGGCATCTCCGGAGAATCGGGACGGCGCTGGATCGCCGTGCTGCGGCGCCGGGCAATCGAACCAGGCCAGCGGCACCGTCTGCGCCATGGCGCGGTAGCCGGCGTCGTTCGGATGGATGTGGTCGCCGCTGTCGTAGCGCGCCTGCAGGCGTTGTGGTTGCGCCGGGTCGCGCAAGGTCGCGTCGAAATCGACCACCGCGTCGTAGGGTGCGCGGGTGCGGATCCAGGCATTGACGGCCTGGCGTGCCACCTCGCCCTGCGCCGAGTACGCGCCCAGGGTGCCGCCGAACGGCGGCAGCGTGGCGCCGTAGACGCGCAGGCCTTGCGCGCGGGCCGTCGCGGCGATGCGGCCGAGCGCCGCGACGACGGGCGCGGCCAGCGCCTTTGCCCCGGGCAACGCATGGCCTGCCGCGCGCGCCGCCATGGTCGGCTCGCCGATGTCGTTGATGCCGCCGAGCACCAGCAGGTAGCGCGCGCCCGGCACCGCGAGCACATCCGGCCGCAAGCGCCGTTCCATGCTCTGGCCCTGGCTGAAGTCGCCCTGCGCCGCGGCCACCTGGTTGCCGTCGATGCCGGCATCGAGCACGGCCCGGGCGCAGCCGGCCGCGCGCAGGCGATCGGCCAGTTGTTCGGGATAGCTCATGCCCGCACTGGCGCGGAATCCGTTGGTGATCGAATCGCCCAGCGCGATGATCGCGCGCGTCGCAGGCGCGGCCTCCACGTCGATCCGCGCCAGCCAGTCGTAGCCGGGCGCATAGCCGGCCAGCGGCATGCGCGCGGCGCGCGTGTGGTCGCCCTCCAGCGAGAGCGCCTGCCGGTAGCGCGCATCGGTGTGCCACGAGGCCGCCACCGCCACGCCGGGCACGAACAGGCTCACCGCCAGCCGGTCGCCCGCATGCACGGGAAGCTCCAGCGGATCGCTGTCCAGCACGCCGCCTGCGGGCAATACCGCGCGCGCCGCACCACCGAAGGACACCGGACGCAGCGTGCCGGTATCGACCGCGAAATCGTCGCCCGCCGCGGCGCGGGCGACCGTCACTGCACCGATGGTCACCGGCCGCTCGCCGAAGCGGTTGTCCAGGTGCAGGCGCAACCGCCGTCCGCCGGCCTCGACACGAACGATCTCGCGCACGGTCTGGTGATGCAGCGGGGTATTGAGCGGGGGTTGCCGCAGTACCGCGTTCGCCGGCATCGGATTGCGCAGTGGCGCGGCGGCCCAGGCGCCGACCCAGTGCTCCGCGCCGGTCGCCGCCGTGGATGCGGCGGCGCTCCAGGCCAGGCCCAGCAACGCCACCCATCGATGCCACTGGATGTTCTTCCTCACGTCGCCGTTCCCCGCAAGGTAGCCAACGTGACCGGCGGCGGCGACGGCAAGCTGCGGGGAGGGCCGCTGCCGTCGCCGCCGACGCTCACAGCTTGAAGCGCACGCCCAGGCCGATGGTGCGGTCCTGGTAGCGGATGTCGCGCGGCCGCGTATTGCCGTCGCCCCAGAACTGGTGCAGGTCCTCGCCGGTGAGGTTGGTCGCCGAAAGCACCACGGTGGTGTACGGGTTGACGTCGTAGCCCAGCGAGAAGTCGAGCTGGTTGGCCGGCTCGATCTCGTCGTAGACACCGGCCACCGTCGGCTGGGTGAAGAAATCGATGTAGCGGCTGCGGTAGTTGTAGGCCAGGCGCGCGGACCAGCCGTACTTTTCGTACATCAGCACGGCGTTGCCGTTGCGCTTGGACACGTTCTGCAGTGGCGAGGTGACCGACGGACCGCCGATGAACTGCGGCGAACGCGTGCTGCCTTCGATGTAGGTGTAGTTGAGCTGCACGCCCAGGCCGCTCAGCGCGCCGGGCAGGAAATCGAAGAACTGCTGGTAGGCCACCTCGGCACCGTCCAGGTGGCCGCTGCCGGCGCTCTGCGGCGAGGACAGCTGGTAGGCCTCGCCGTTGATCGTCACGTCGGTCACGTAGTTCTGGATGTAGCCGGTGATGTCGCGGTAGAACACGCCGCCGCTGACGTAGCCCGAGGGCGAGAAGTACCACTCCAGCGAGGCGTCGTAGTTGTTCGACTTGATCGGCTTCAAGTCCGGGTTGCCGCTGGCGGCGACGCCCGCGCGGTTGATCGTGCCGGGGTTGAGCGAGATCGACGGGTTGAGCTGGCCGAAGCCCGGATAGGTGACGGTCTTGGCACCGACCAGGCGCAACTGCAGCGCATCGGTCAGGTGCAGGTTGATGCTCAGGTTGGGCAGGTAGACCGGCTCGCTGGTGTTCACCGTCAGCGGCGTGTAGACGCTGGTGGCGGCATTGAAGGAATACGCATCGAGGTTGCGCTTGACGCGCTCCATGCGCACGCCCATCAGGCCATCCACCGGCAGGCCGAACAGCGTGGTGTCGTAGCCGGCCTGCAGGTAGGCCGCCGCGGTCTTCTCGTCGATGTGGTAGTAGCGGCCCGGGTTCACCGGCGCCAACCCGCCCGGCAGGCCGTACAGGCCGCGGATCGCATCGGCGTTTTCGGTGAGGT
This sequence comes from Frateuria sp. YIM B11624, assembly GCF_049727805.1. NCBI lineage: Bacteria > Pseudomonadati > Pseudomonadota > Gammaproteobacteria > Lysobacterales > Rhodanobacteraceae > Frateuria > Frateuria sp. YIM B11624. Next base: position 66,463 of record NZ_JBCNYA010000021.1, on the reverse strand, counting down.
AATTGAAGCAGCCGGTCAGCCACGAGACCGGGATCGCCGAGGTGGTCGGCATCGCGCAGAAATAGCTGTCCGGGAAGCGCGCGGTGACCTGGTTGGCCGGATTCGGGGTCTCGGTGATGTTGCCGGTGCCGGCGCCGCCGGGCGGCGGCGTGGAGATCTCCACGCTGCCGTTGTACTCGGCCTTGTGGTCCGCGTAGCGCAGGCCGAAATCGAGGTAGCTGAAGAAACTGCCGTTGATGTCCCAGGTGCCGTCGCCGCGCCAGGCGTACTGCTTGCCGCGCTCGGTGTGCCAGGTCTGGAACAGGCCGTTGAGGTAGTAGTTGTTCGGGTCCAGCTGCTGGTTGTTGCCCAGCGACCAGTTCTGCTGGTTGCCCGCGGTGCCGTTCCACACCGTGGTCACCGGTCCCTTGAGGAAGGTGTCGATGATGAAGGTGTCGTCCTCGAACGCGGTCACGCCGTAGGAGAGGTCCGAACTCAGGCGCAGCCGGTCGCCCTGCCACTTCACGCCGATCGCGTGCTGCATGTCGCGCCCGTGCTGCACGTGTGCCTGCGTGCTGGTGGCCGCGTAGGTGTTGCCGACCCAGGTGCCGCTGGCGGCATCGCAGATGGTCTGCCCTTCGAACGGCGAACCGGTGAGCTGGTTGGCGTAGCAGTGGTCGGTGACGGTCAGGTTGCTCGGGCTGACCGCGCCGACCGGGAAGGAGAAGTAGAACGGCTGGCTGTAGTCGTCCGAGACCCAGTCGTACAGGCCTTCGGCATAGACCTCGGTGCTGTCGTTGGGCTTCCACTGCAGCGCGTAGTTGAGTTCGGGGCGCTGGCGGCGGCCGATGTTGTAGTCGGCGCCGAAGCCGTTGGGCGCGGCGATCAGGTTGCCCGCGTCGGTGCGGATCGGCGTGCCGGTGCCGTCGGTGAGCACTTTCGGGAAGTCGCCCCAGACCGCGTTGTACTGGTAGTGCTGCGCCATGAAGCTGGCGTTGACCAATGCGCCGACCTCGCCGATGCCGGTCTGCCAGCGGTCGCTGGCCAGCACGCTGAAGTTGGGATCGGTGCGGCCGCCGTACTTGCTGTGCGTGGCGGTATAGGTCGCCGCCACCTTGGCGCCGTCGAAGTCGAACGGGCGGTAGAGCTGCATGTCGACCACGCCGGCGATGCCGCCGTCGGGCAGGCTGGCCTCGCTGCTCTTGTAGACCGAGACGGTCTTGACCGCAGTCGCCGGCAGGTTCTGGAAGGCGAACGAGCGGCCCACGCCGCTGAAGATCTCGCGGCCGTTGAGCGTGGTGATCACGTTCGGCAGGCCGCGCACCACCACCGAGCTGGTCTCGCCCTGGAAGCCCTGTGCCACCTGCACGCCGGTGATGCGCTGCATGGCGTCGGCCACGCTGTTGTCCGGCAATTTGCCGATGTCCTCTGCGACGATCGAGTCGACCACCATGCGCGCGTCCCGCTTGAGCGACTGCGCGCTCTCCAGGCTCTGGCGCAGCGGCGTCACGGTCACCTGGGAGAGGTTGACCACGCGCTTCTGGTCGTCATGCTGGGCGGTGCCCTGTTTCGGCGTCTGGGCCTGATTTGTCTGGGCCTGATTTGTCTGGGCCTGGTCGGCCTGGGACGCGTCGGTGGACTGCGGCGCGACGCTGTCGGCAGGCGGCGTGTCCTGGGCGTACGCCGGGGCAAACGCCGCGGCGATCGCGGCGGCGAGGATCGTCACGGAAATGCGGTTGCGGTACATGATGGAAACCTCCCGTCAGAAGATCGTTGTCGCCGGTGATGCCGGCTTGTCGTGGCCCGGACGCGCCATCGGCCGGATTGCCGTGGCGCCTGTCCTGGGCGCGTGTCGTTAGGGCTTGCTCGCGCCCACCGGCGCGGGATAGAGCGCGGCCTCCGCCGGCACCACGCCGCGCGGCGCCTTCGAGAGCGCGCGCAGGATGTCGGCCTCGCGCTGGCGGTAGGGCGTGCCGTCGCCGTGCAGCAGGTCGTGGAACCAGATCGTCGGCGGCTGCAGCGTGTACGGGCGCTGCCACGAGTCCCACGGCAGCGTGGTCTGCGTGCGTCCTTCGACGAAGCCCCAGTTGACCATGCCCACGTCGAGCTTCTTGGCCAGCGGCAGCACGCCGTCGATGGTCGAGCCGGCGCCGCGCGCCATGTATTCGGTGCAGATCAGCGGGCGGCCGTAGCCGGCGAGCTGTTGCACGCGACGGGCGAATTCCTCCGGCCAGCCGTAGCTGTGGAAGCTGATCACGTCGGACTGCTCGATCTGCGTGCGCTCGACCGCGTTGAGCTTCGAGGGATCGGACCAGTCCTCGTCATGCCACACGCCGCTGGTGAGCGGCTGCGTCGGCGCGGCGCTGCGCGCCCAGGCGAACACCTGCGGCAACAGCCTGGCCACCAGCGCGATCTTGTCCTTCGGCTCGCGCGCGTCGTAGTCGCCGCCGCCGGGATTGTCCGGTTCGTTCCACACGTCCCAGGCGAGCACGCGCGGGTCTTTCGCGAAATGCCCGACGATGTCCTTCACGTACTGTTCCAGCCGCGGGTACTGGCTGGGATCGGTCATCGCCACGCCCGGGCTCTGCACCCAGCCGGAGTTGTGTACGCCGGGAATCGGCGGATGCTGGGGCCCGAGCCTGGGCTCCGGATCCCAGCACGAATCGAACAGCACGAAGATCGGCTTGATCCCGTGCTTGTGCGCGATGGCAAGGAAGGTGTCGATGCGTTTCTTGAAACCGTCGGGATCCTGCTTCCACAGCAGGTCGTGCAGGAACACGCGCATGGTGTTCATGCCCAGTTGTTGCGCCCAGCCCAGTTCCTTGTCGATGCGTGCCGGATCGAAGGTGGCGGTCTGCCACATCTCCAGCTCGTTGATCGCGTCGGCGGGCACGTAGTTGCTGCCCAGCAGCCAGGGCTGCTGCCGGTACCAGGCGTGCGCCTGGGCTGGCGTCCAGCGTGCCGGCGCGTCGGCGGCCGGCGCACGCGGGGCGATGAGCGCCGCCATGCCAAGTGCCAGGGCCAACAATAGGTGTTTCATGCGAACTCCTCGTGGTGCGCGGCGCCTTGCGCCGGGCAAAGCACTCCCGTGGACGCCCGGATGGGCGCCCGGTGGACGGTGGACGGCCGGGTCAGCGCGCGGCGCGCGCCGGCTCGGTGGTGAAGCGGTAGACGATCTGGTTGCGGTACTCGTGCCCCGGGTCCAGCCGCGCCGAGCCGAACGCCGGCTGGTTGGGCGTGTCGGGGTACAACTGCGGTTCGAGCACGAACGCGTCGCCCTGGCGGTACACGTGGCCACCGGTGCCGACGGTCGTGCCGTCGAGGAAATTGCCCGAATAGAACTGCAGGCCGGGCTGGTCGGAACTCAGCGTGAGCACGCGCCCCGTGTGCGGATCCTCCACGCGCGCGACCATGCGCGGCGCGGGCGCCGGCGTGCGGCTGACCACCCAGTTGTGGTCGTAGCCGCGGCCGTTGAGCAGTTGCGGATCAGCGGTGCGGATGTCGCGGCCGATCGGTTTCGGCTGGCGGAAATCGAACGGCGTGCCCTCGACCTTGCGCAACTGGCCGGTCGGAATGGAGGTGGCGTCGATCGGCAGGAACGCATCGGCGGCGATGGTCAGGCGCTGATCCATAACGCTGCCCGAGCCCTCGCCCGCGAGGTTCCAGTAGGTGTGGTTGCTCAGGTTGACGATGGTCGGCTTGTCGGTGGTCGCGCCGTAGCGGATCGACAACTGGTTCCTGTCGTCGAGCGTGTAGACCGCGGTGACCGAGAGCTTGCCCGGATAGCCCATGTCGCCATCGGGACTCACGTAGGTCAGCGTGACGCTGGCCTTGTCCGCGTCATGGCTGACCGCGCTGATCGTCCACAGCACCTTGTCGAAGCCGCGGGTGCCGCCATGCAGCGAATTGGGACCGTCGTTGACCGGCACCTGGTAGGTGTGGCCGTCGAGCACGAAGCGGCCCTTGGCGATGCGGTTGGCGTAACGGCCCACCGTGGCGCCGAAGTACTGCGGCTTTTCCAGGTAGCCCTTGAGCGAGGGATAGCCGAGCACGATGTCGGCGAAGTGGCCGTCGCGGTCGGGCACGCGCAACGACTGCAGGCTCGCGCCGTAGGCGATCACCCGCGCCGACAGGCCGTGCGCATTGGTCAGCACGACCGCCTCTACGGGCTTGCCGTCAGGCATCGTCCCGAAGCTTTCGCGCTTTGCCGTGGCACCGGCGTGCGCCGCCATCGACAGCGCCATCAGGCCGAACATCGAACCCATCCACCCTGCACGTAGCATGTCCCCAGCATCCTTCTGCCGCACATCGGAGTGGAGGCATGCAATCACATTGTATGATTATCGTGCAAGTGTTCGACGGCAGGATTTTTTTCCTTGTGCAACGCGGCATTGCGCCGGAGAGGTCGCTGCGGAAATGCCGCTTCCGCATGGCAACGCCATGTTTTCGACGTCGGGCGCTTGTGGCACGGGTCGCTTCGCTCGCCGCAATTTCCGCATCGCGTCATCGACCCTCTCGCGACGCACCCCCGCACGGCGAAAAAAAACCGCCGCCGCACCTTGGCAGGACGCGCGCCGAGTGCTTATAGTCGATTTGTATGACAAACCCCTCCGGAGGCGGCAGCGCCACCGGTACGGATCGATCCTGAGTCACCCTGGAGCGGCATTTCATGAGGAAGACGAGCGCAGTTCGCAGCCTCTACGGGCACGTCATGCACGAGCTCGGGCAGCGCATCGTGGGCGGCAAGGTCAAGCCCGGCGAGGTGCTGCCGCGCGAGGAGACGCTGGCCGAAAGCCTGCAGGTCAGCCGCACCGCGTTGCGCGAGGCGCTCAAGGTGCTCTCGGCCAAGGGCCTGATCGAATCACGCACCGGCGTCGGCGCGCGCGTGCTGGAGAAGCGCCACTGGAACCAGCTGGACGCCGACGTGCTGGCCTGGCGCTGCGCCTCGATGCCGACCGACGATTTCGTCGACAAGCTGGTGGAGATGCGCGAGGTGATCGAACCGGCCGCCGCCGCCGCTGCCGCGCGCCGGCGCACCGCCGAACAGCTCGCCGCGATCGACACCGCGTTCCGCGCGATGGACGCGGCGCAGACGCTCGACGAATGGACCGCCGCCGACCTGCAGTTCCACGATGCGGTGCTGCACGCCACCGGCAACGAGCTGCTGCAGTCGCTGTTCTCGGTGGTCGAGACCGCGCTGGGCACCTTCTTCACCCTGTCGGCGCGCACCGCCACCAACTTCAAGTATTCGCTGCCGCACCACCAGAAGGTGCTGGAGGCGATCCGCCGCAAGCAGCCGGAAGTGGCGCGCAAGGCGATGCACGCGATGATCGCCGACTCGCAGGCGAACCTGCAGCACAGCCGCGGCCGCGCCCGCAAGAAGGCCACTGCGTGACGACACCGCTGCTCGGCCTGGACTGGGGCAGCACGCGGCTGCGCGCCTACCGTTTCGACGAGGCGGGCGGCGTGGCGGACACGCGTGCGCTGCCTTGGGGCAGCCGGCAGTTGCCCGCGGGCGGCTTCGAGGAAGCCTTCGCACGCGCGGTCGAGGGCTGGCCGCGCGCGCCGGTGCTGGCCTGCGGCATGGTCGGCAGCCGCGGCGGCTGGCGCGAGGCGCCCTACCTCGACACGCCCTGCCGGCTCGATGCTCTGGGCGGCGCGCTCACTGCGATCGACGCGCCGGACGGGCGCACCGTGCACATCGTGCCCGGCCTGCGCGATCCGGCCGGACCGGACGTGATGCGCGGCGAGGAGACCCAGGTCGCCGGCGTGCTCGCGCGCATGCCGGCGCTCGCCGGCGATGCACGGCTGCTGATGCCCGGCACGCACAGCAAGTGGGTGCGCGTACGCGATGGCGCGGTCGCCGGATTCACCACCCTGATGACGGGCGAACTGTTCGCGCTGCTGCGCGGGCATTCGATCCTCGGCGCCGGATTACCCGATGGCGGCACCGACGACCAGGCGTTCGCGCGTGGCGTCGTCGCGGCGCAGACCGCCGGCGCGGCTGGCGCCCTGTCGCGGCTGTTCTCCGCGCGCGCGCTGATGCTCGAGGGTGCGCTGGCGCGGACCTCGGTGGCGGATTTCCTCTCCGGCCTGCTGATCGGCGACGAGCTGCGCATGGCGCTGGCCGCCGGCTGGGCCATGCCCGACGCGCCGGTGCTCCTGGTCGGCGAGGACGCGTTGTGTGCGCGCTACCTGCAGGCGGCGCCGGCGTTCGGCCTGTCGCTGCAACCCACGGCCGGTGCGACCGCCGCCTCCGGCCTCTGGCAGGTCGCGGTGTCGGCCGGCCTGGTCCACGGACTTTCCCACGCATGAACGACTTCAATACCTGGCTCGATCCGCTGCCGCTGGTCGCCATCCTGCGCGGCCTGCATCCAGACGAGGCGCCGGCCGTCGGCGACGCGCTGGTCGTCGCGGGCTTCCGCATCCTGGAAGTGCCGCTCAATTCGCCGCGGCCGCTGGAGAGCATCCGCCGGCTCGTCGACCGCTACGGCAGCGAACGGCTGGTCGGCGCGGGCACCGTGCTCGACCCGGCGCGGGTGCGCGAGATCGCCGACGCGGGCGGGCGGATCGTGGTGATGCCGCATGCCGACGTCGCCGTGATCCGCGCCGCCAAGCAGGCCGGCCTCTACTGCGTGCCCGGCGTCGCCACGCCGACCGAGGCCTTCGCCGCGCTCGCCGCCGGCGCCGACGCGCTGAAACTGTTTCCCGCCGAGCAGGCTTCGCCGGCCGTGCTCAAGGCCTGGCACGCAGTGCTGCCGGCGGGCACCGCGGTGCTGCCGGTCGGCGGCATCGCGCCCGACACCATGGCCCCGTGGCTGGCCGCCGGCGCCGCCGGCTTCGGCATCGGCTCCTCGCTCTACGCGCCCGGGCGCGCGGCCGACGACGTCGGCGCGCGCGCGCAGGCCTTCGCCCAGGCCTGGCGGCGCCATTTCGATTCGCAGGGATACTCCGCATGAAGATCACCCGCCTGACCACCTTCGTCGTGCCGCCGCGCTGGCTGTTCCTGCGCATCGATACCGACGCGGGCATCTGCGGCTGGGGCGAGCCGATCGTCGAAGGCCGCGCGCACACCATCGCCGCGGCGGTGGACGAGCTTTCCGATTACCTGGTCGGCAAGGACCCGCGCCACATCGAAGACCTGTGGGGCGTGATGTACCGCGGCGGCTTCTACCGCGGCGGCCCGGTGCTGATGAGCGCGATCGCCGGTATCGACCAGGCGCTGTGGGACATCAAGGGCAAGCACCTGGGCCAGAGCGTGCACGCGCTGCTCGGCGGTCCGGTGCGCGAGCGCATCCGCGTGTATTCGTGGATCGGTGGCGACCGCCCGGCCGACACCGCGCGCGCGGCGAAGGAAGCGGTCGCGCGCGGCTTCACCGCGGTGAAGATGAACGCCACCGAGGAAATGCAGTACGTCGATACCTACGAGAAGGTCGAGCAGGTGCTCGCCAACGTGCAGGCGGTGCGCGACGCCGTCGGTCCGCACGTCGGGCTCGGGCTGGACTTCCATGGCCGCGTGCACAAGCCGATGGCCAAGGTGCTGATGCGCGAGCTCGCACCCTACAAGCTGATGTTCATCGAGGAGCCGGTGCTGTCCGAGCACCTGGAGGCGCTGCCGGAACTGGCCGCCGTGTCTCCGGCGCCGATCGCGCTGGGCGAGCGGCTGTACTCGCGCTACGACTTCAAGCGCGTGCTGGCGATCGGCGGCGTGGACATCCTGCAGCCCGATCCTTCGCACGCCGGCGGCATCACCGAGACGCGCAAGATCGCGGCGATGGCCGAGGCCTACGACGTGGCCATCGCCCTGCACTGCCCGCTCGGACCGATCGCGCTGGCGGCCAACCTGCAGCTCGACGCGGTCTGCCACAACGCCTTCATCCAGGAACAGAGCCTGGGGATCCACTACAACGCCACCAACGACCTGCTCGACTACGTCAGCGACCGCAGCGTGTTCGCCTACCAGGACGGTTTCGTCGCGATCCCGGGTGGTCCCGGCCTGGGCATCGAGGTGAACGAGGCCTACGTCGCCGAGCGCGCCTCGGCCGGCCATCGCTGGCGCAACCCCGTGTGGCGGCATGCCGACGGCAGCGTGGCGGAGTGGTGAGCATGGCCGCCTTCGCCAGCTATCCCAGCCTGCTCGACCGCACGGTGTTCGTCAGCGGCGGCGCCACCGGCATCGGCGCGTCCTTCGTCGAGCATTTCGCGCGCCAGGGCAGTCGCGTCGCCTTCATCGACGTCGATCGCGAACATGGCCAGGCGCTGTGCGGGGAACTGGCCGACGCCCGCCATCGCCCGCTGTTCCTGCCCTGCGACGTCACCGACCTCGACGCGCTGGCCGCGGCCATCGCGCAGGCGCGCGCCGCGATCGGGCCGATCGGCGTGCTGGTCAACAACGCTGCCAACGACGTGCGCCACGCCTTCGGCGACACCACCGCGGCCGAGTTCGACCGCAACGTCGCGGTCAACCTGCGCCACCAGTATTTCGCCACTCAGGCGGTGCGCGAGGACATGCGCGCGCTGGGAGGCGGCTCGGTGATCTGCCTGGGCTCGACCGGCTGGATGAAGAAGAACGCCGGCTACCCGATGTACGCGATGGCCAAGGCCGCCGTGCGCGGCCTGGTCAACGGCCTGGCGCGCGAACTCGGCCATGACCGCATCCGCATCAATGCACTGGTGCCCGGCTGGGTCATCACCGAGAAGCAGCGCCGGCTGTGGCTGGATGCCGAAGGCGAGGCGGAGATCGCCCGCGTGCAGTGCCTGCCCGGCTACCTGATGGCCGACGACCTCGCGCGCGCGGCGCTGTTCCTGGCCGCCGACGACAGCCGCATGTGTACCGGGCAGGACTTCATCGTGGACGGCGGCTGGGTATGAACGCCGCCGCCACGGTCGCCTTGCAGGCGCGCAACACGCTGGGCGAAGGCATCGTGTGGTGCACGCGCGAACAGGCGCTGTACTGGACCGACATCCACGAAGCCATGTTGTGGCGCTACCGCCCGCGCGACGGCCGCGCGGAACAGTGGCCGATGCCCGAGCGGCTCGCCTGCCTGGCGCTGTGCGAGAGCGACGGCTGGCTGCTGCTCGGGCTCGCCTCGCGGCTGGCGTTCTTCCATCCGGCCAGCGGCACGCTCGCGCCCATCGCCGAGGTGGAAGCCGGCCTGCCGACGCGCCTCAACGACGGCGCCTGCGACCGCCAGGGCCGCTTCGTCTTCGGCACCCTGCACGAACCACCCGCCGGCGCCGCGCGCCGGGCCATCGGCAGCTTCTACCGCCTGAACGCGGACCTCTCGATCGAACGGCTGGACCTGCCCGGCGTGGCGATCAGCAACAGCCTCGCCTTCAGTCCCGACGGGCGCACGCTCTACTACTGCGATTCGCCGACGCGCACGATCCATTGCTGCGACTACGGCGACCGCTGCGGGCCGCCGCGCACCTTCGCCCGCCTCGACGATCCGCGCGGCGAACCGGACGGCTCGGCGGTCGACTGCGCCGGCAACCTGTGGAACGCGCAGTGGGGCCTGGGCCGCGTGGCGTGCTATACCGCAGACGGGCGCCTGGACCATTGCATCGAGGTCGCCGCCTCGCAGCCGACCCGCCCCGCCTTCGGCGGAGCGGATCTTGCGATGCTCTACATCACCAGCGCGCGCGACGGACTGGACGCCGCCGCGCTCGCCGGACAACCCTCCGCCGGCGCGCTGTTCGCGGCACCGGCGGGCACCACCGGCCTGCCGGAGCCGCGCTTTGCCGGCCTGCCGCCCACCGGCGGACGAAACCACGCCACACTGTTGCGCCAAGCCGTCTAGACGACATCAACCGGGGATAACCATGAATGCCACTACCGCAGCACCGGTCGCCACCCGTGCCAAGGCCACGGCCGTGTTCACCTGCATCCTGGCCGCGCTGGCCGGCTTGATGTTCGGGCTGGACATCGGCGTGATCTCCGGCGCCGAGCAGTTCATCCAGAAGGAATTCGTGGTCAGCGACCGCACGATCGGCTGGATCGTCTCGATCATGATGGCCGGCGCCGCCCTGGGCGCGCTGGGCGCGGGCTGGCTATCCGGCCACCTGGGCCGCAAGCGCTCGCTGATCCTTGGCGCGGTGCTGTTCGTGGCCGGCTCGGTGCTGTGCGGCGTGGCCTGGTCGCCCGGCGTGCTGATCGTCGGCCGCTTCATCCTTGGCCTGGCCATCGGCATCGCCAGCTTCACCGCGCCGCTGTACCTGGCCGAGATCGCGCCCGAGTCCATCCGCGGCGCGATGATCTCGCTGTACCAGTTGATGATCACCATCGGCATCCTCGCCGCCTACCTGTCCGACCTCGGCTTCAGCTACACGGGCAACTGGCGCTGGATGCTGGGCGTGATCGCGATTCCCGGCGCGCTGTTCCTGGTGGGCGTATCGGTCCTGCCCGACAGCCCCCGCTGGCTGATGATGCGTGGCCGCCGCCCCGAGGCCGAGAGCGTGCTGCACAAGCTGCGCGGCAGCGTCGATGCGATCGCCCGGGAAATCGCCGACATCGAGGAGCAGTTGAAGATCCCGCAGCGCGGCGTGCACATGTTCTTCCAGAACGCCAACTTCCGCCGCTCGGTCGGCCTGGGCGTGCTGCTGCAGGTGATGCAGCAGCTGACCGGCATGAACGTGGTGATGTACTACGCGCCGCGCATCTTCCAGGGCATGGGCTACGCCACCGCCGCGCAGATGTGGTTCACCGTGCTGGTCGGCCTGGTCAACGTGCTGGCCACCTTCATCGCCATCGGCCTGGTCGACAGGCTCGGCCGCAAGCCCATCCTCTACATCGGCTTCGTGGTGATGACCGTCGGCCTGGGCGTGGTAGGCACGATGATGCACCTGGGCATCGACACGCATACCGAGCAGCTCTTCACCGTGGCGATGCTGCTGGTCTTCATCGTCGGCTTTGCGATGTCCGCCGGTCCGCTGATCTGGACGCTGTGTTCGGAGATCCAGCCGCTCAAGGGCCGCGACTTCGGCATCGGCTGCTCGACCTTCACCAACTGGGCCGCCAACTGGCTGGTCGGCGTGTCCTTCCTGCCGCTGCTCAACGGCATCGGCCAGGCGCAGACGTTCTGGCTGTACGCCGCCTTCAACGCGGTGTTCATCGTGCTGACGTTCTGGCTGGTGCCGGAGACCAAGGGCGTCACGCTCGAGCAGATCGAGCGCAACCTGATGCACGGCAAGCCGCTGCGCGAGATCGGTCGATAACGGATCCGTAGGGTGGGCTTCAGGCCCACCAGCCACCCCGCCGGAAGCGGTGGGCTGAAGCCTGCCCTACCGGGTTCCCTGCGCGGCCGCGTTCGCGGCCGTCACGGCGTCCACGAAGCCCCGAAACGGGATGTCGGTGATGCCGACAAGGCCGAAGTGCGCGTTCTCGCCGTCGAGCAGGCGGCCGGTGACCGGCTGGTCGGCGTACTGGAACCAGTGCGCGCCGACGATCGCCGGGTCGGCAGCCGCGGCCTGCACGAATCGCGCATAGGCCTCGCCGCGCTGGGCTTCGTTCCACACCGGCACCGGACCGGCGCCGAACGGGCCACGGTCGGTCGAGCCGAACGAGAACTCGCTGACCAGTACCGGCTTGTCGAGCCGGTGCAGTGCGGCGAGGTCCATGCCGTGCTGCGGCAGGTCGGCGTAGACGTTGATGCTCAGCACGTCGCACCACTGCGCACAGGCGGCCACCGCCTCGGGCGTGCGCACGGCGAAGCGGCCGCCGAGGAACAGGTGGTGCGGGTCGCGTCGGTGCAGCACCTGCGCGACGGTGCGAAAGTACTCATCGGCGTAGGCGCGCAGCCAGGCGCTGTAGTCCTGCGCGATCGCCGGGTGCGCCTCGTTCGGCGCGGGCGCCTGGAAGCCGGCCGGCTGCAGCGCCTCCCAGCGCGTCACGCCGATCCCCCAGGCCACCCCCAGGCGCAACGCGTCGCCGTACTTGCGCTCGAGCATGGCAAGGAAGGCTTGCTTGGCCGGGCTCTGCGGTTCGCCGCGCAGCGTGCCGATGGCCAGCGCCCAGCGACCCTGCGCATCGGGCGCGGCCCAGGCCAGCTCGTTGTCGGCGAAGTAGCCGAGCAGCCACGGATCGTCGCGTACGCCCTCGGTGGCCTTGGCGACCGCGCGTTCGGTGGCGGCCTCGAAACGCGGATCGAACGGGTCGGGCATGCGGCCCCACCAGTCGTAGCCGGTGGCGACGTTGGCGTAGTCGCCGGCGATGTTGATCGGGCGCGTGTAGGCCAGCCGGTGGCCGCGCGCGATGGCCTCGTCGCTCCAGTCGCCGAGCGTGTTGAAACCCCAGGCGCCCAGCCGCCGGCGCGTGCGCGTGCGCCAGGCCTCGTGCCAGCCGGCGCCGTCGACGCGATGGAGGTTGGCGGCGTAGAAGTCGAACCAGCGGCCGTGGTTGTAGCCCAGGCCCGCGGATGCGCCGGTGTCGCGGCGGCTGTCGCCCTGCCCGTAGAACGCCGCCCATGCGCCCGTCGGCGGCGGCAGGCCGGCGAACATCCACTCCCGGCCCTGCACGTAACTGCGCCCGTCGCCGGCCACCACGGCGTTGACGCCCAGCGAGAAGAACGGATGGCCGTCCGGCGTCACCAGTCGCCAGCGGCCGTCGAGCTTCTGCACGTGGAACCAGCCGGTGGCCCTGGCCTGGACGTCCAGGCGTCCGCCGTACGCGTCCCGTTGTTCGGGCTCGCGCGGTTGACTGCCTTCGCGCACATGCGCGCGCAGCTCGGCGTCGCTTTCGATCTTCTCCGGCCAGTGCCCGCGCGTGTACTGGCCGTAGCGGTCGACGATGCCGTCGTAGGCGGCGCGCAGGGTATCGCCCGGACCGGTACCGGACGTGCCGATCAGCAGCGCCTGCTCGGCCTGTGGCGCCGGAATGGAGAACTGCACCGAGCGTATTGTCTCGATCGACGCCGCGCCGTCGACCGTGGTCGCCACCACGATGCGCCGGCCGGCCTGCTCGAACGGCATCGGCGGGCCGGCCTGCATGCCGAAGTCACGCGGCGAGGTCGCATGCAGCGGCACGACGAGCGTCTGTGGCGGACCGGCGGGCAGGCCCACCGTCGCGTGCAGATGGGCGCCGGCGCTGCCTTCGATGTCGATCACCAGCGTGACCGCCCAGGGCATCGCATTCTGCATGCGTATGCGCAGCTCGCCGTTGCCATGCCAGGGCTGCGCGGGCGTCAGCCGCAGGCTCGGTTGCGCGGCCGGTTCGAAGGTATAGCGGCGCAGGGCCTCGCCGTCGGACAGGTGCTCGATCTCGCCACGCCGCACGTGCGCCAACGCCACGTCGGCCGGCGGCGTCGCGCCTTCGTCCGCGCGTGGCACCGCCTGTCCCGCCAGCGGCAGGACCAGGCAGGCCAGGGCCAGGGCGATCGCTCTCATCGGCCATCCTCGTCGCGGTGTGCGCGAAGTATGGCCGAGCCTCCCTGAAGATCAGGCGCCGCTGCGCTCCAGCCAGCGCCAGCCGTAGTAGGCGGGAATGCCGCAGGCGATGATCACCAGGCTCATGCCGGCATCGCCCGGGTTGTGGATGGCGGTGGCGCCGATCACGCACAGTACGGTGACCACGAAGATCATCGGCAGCCACGGATAGAACGGCACGCGGTAGGGCGAGGGCTCGCTCAGGTAGCGCCGGTACCAGAACAGCGTGGCGATGCTGCAGGCATGCGCCAGCCATTCGCCCACGGTGGTGTAGTCGAGCAGTTGGTTGAAGCTGCCCGACACCGCCAGCACGATCGCCCACGCGCCGAGCGTGGCCAGCGCCACCTGCGGCGCGCGGCTCTGCGGCTCGATACGGCCGACCGCGGAGAAGAACATGCCATCGGCGCCCATCGTCTGCAGCACGCGCGCGCCGCCGGCGATGGCGATGTTGCAGTAGCCAAACGTGGAGCAGGCGATACCCAGCGCGATCAGCGTGGCGCCGCGCTCGCCCAGCAGCCGGCGCATCACGTCGGCGGCCGGCGCGGTGCTGAACCCCAGGCCTGCGTGACCCAGGCCCGCCAGGTAGGCGAAGTTGGCCAGCACGTAGGCAATCATCACGCCGGCCATGCCCAGGCCCAGCGCGAGCGGTAGCGTGCGTTGCGGATTACGCACTTCGCCGGCCAGGTCGTTGAGGTAATGGAAGCCACCGTAGGTGAACAGCACCGGCAGCAGCGCCCCGAACAGCGCACCGGTCGGCACGTCGCGCACGGGATCGGTGGCCAGCGTCACGCCAAGGTGGCCATCGGCCAGCACCACGCCGACCACCACCAGCAGCGCGATGGCGGAGAGCTTGAGCAGGGTGAAGATGTTCTGCACCCAGGCGCTGGCGCGGATGCCGAACAGGTTTACGCCGACGATGAAGGCGATCGCGCCGGCGGCCACTGGCTTGATGTACAGCAGCGACAGGCCCAGTGCCGCACAGAAATACTGGGCGAAAATCGTCGCCACCGCGGCGACGCTGCCGGGGTAGTTGATCAGCGCCATCGTCCAGCCGAACAGGAACGCGGGCAGCTGGCCGAAAGCCTCGCGCAGGTAGATGTAGCTGCCGCCGGCCTGTGGCCGGCGTGCGCCGAGCTCGGCGTAGCTCAGCGCGCCGGTCAGGGTCAGCAGGCCGCCGACCACCCACAGGGCCAGCAGCGCCCAGCCCGAACCAGTGCGCTGGGCCAGCGTGGAGGGCGTACTGAAGATGCCCGCGCCGATCACGCCGCCGATGACGATCATCGCTCCGTCCCAGGTACCCAGGCGGCGCAGGTAGGTGTTCGATTCGGTGCTCATGCGTGGGTGGGCATCGTCGGCGGCGGAAGGGGCACACGATAGCGTGAGTTGGCGGCGGCTTCAGCCTGTGCGGTTCGCACCCCCGTCGCGGAAGGAAAGGATGGCGGCGGTCCAGCACTCGCATGTCGACGCGCATCCGGCGTAAGGTCGCGCGGATGTCAGCGCTCTCAACGTCCCTGCTCGATCCGACTCGCCGCCCGCGCACCCGCCGGATGCTGCGCATGCTTTCCTGGCTGGTCTCCGCCGCGCTGCTCGCGCTGGCGGCCTGGCTGCTGCACCGCTACCTGGGCGCGATGCGCTGGCGCGACGTGGCCGCGGCGCTGACGCAGTTGCCGCGCGCGCACGTGGCCGGTGCAGTGGCGGCGACGGCGGTCAGCTTCACGATGCTGGCCACGTTCGACGTGCTGGCCGCGCACCGCGTGGCGCCTGCGCGTGCATCGGCCGGACTGTCGGCCTTCGCCGGCTTCGCTGCGCACGCGTTGTCCAACACGCTCGGCTTCCATGCCTTCACCGGCGGCGCGGTGCGCTACCGGGTCTACGCCACCGCCGGGCTGGGCGCGGGCGACATCGCGCGCGTGGTCGGGCTGGCCAGCCTTGGCGTGGGCCTGGGCTATGCCGTGCTGGGCGCGGCCGGCCTGCTGATGGAACCGGCGATCGCGGCGGGTTGGGGGCGCATCGCGGGCGTCGTCATCGTGCTGCTGCTGGCCGGCCTGGTGCTGTGGCTGGCGCGACCGCGCAGCCTGCGCGTGGGCCGCTGGGCGATCGCCCTGCCGGGCTCGGCTTCGGCGCTGCTGCAGATGCTGGTCGGCGGCGTGGAGATGAGCGCGGCGATCGGCGCGATGTACCTGCTGCTGCCGCCGGCGATCGCTCCGCCGCTCGCCGACTTCGTGCCGATCTACCTCACCGCGCTCATCGCCGGCATCGTCAGTCACGCCCCCGGCGGACTGGGGGTGTTCGAGGCGATCCTGCTCGGCGCCTTCCCCGCGCAGGCGCGCGCGGACGTGTTGGCCGGCCTGCTGTGCTACCGGCTGGTCTACAACCTGCTGCCGTTCGGGCTGGCCGCACTGGGGCTGGCGCTGTTCGAGGCGCGCCGGCGCCGCGCCATCTCCGCGCCGCCGCCCGATGCCTCCTGACGGCGCGGCGCAGGGACGCCGCTAGAGCCCGAACGGCCAGGTCTCGGGTGCGCCGGTGCGCGGCTCCTCGCCCAGCGGCTCCACCGCATGGGTTTCGTCGAACCAGGTGTAGCCGTCGAACTGGCGCGGCATGGAGCATTCCACGTAGTGGCTCCAGCGCTCGGTGTCGGGCCGGTAGATCACGCCGATGAAGCGTTCCAGCCGGCCGCTGGCCAGGCGCCCGCACAGCTCGCGGTGGGCGCCCTCGCGCAGGTCGAGCAGGCAGCGGGGCTGGCCGGCGTCGTGGAACAGGCGCTCGTAGCTGTCCTTGCGCGAGGGATTGACCCGCATCACCTTCATCGGCTCGTCCCAGTCGTCCGCCGCGGCCACCGTGCCGGTGTGCGTGCCGAAGCCGAGCAGCGCCGCATCGGCGCCGAAGCGCTGGCGGCAGAGCTGGCCCAGGTTCAGTTCCTCGCGCACCTGGCCCATCTCGGTGTGGCGCGCGTCGCCGATGTGCGAGTTGTGCGCCCACACCACCGCCTTCGACCGTGGCCCGTTCGCGGCGAGCAGGTGCTCCAGCGTCTCGAACATGTGGCTGTCGCGCAGGTTCCAGGACTCGGCCGAGCCGTAGTACATCGCGCGGTAATAGGCCTCGGCGTTGCTCACCAGGCGCGCGTTCTGCGCCGCGTCCAGGAAGTGCTCGCCGTCGGCCTGGGCGTATTCCATGCGCCGCGAGAGCAGCTCGCGCAGCATCTGCACCACCGCCTTCTCGCACAGCGCGTAGCCGGCATTGAGCGCCATGCGGCCGTACTGTGCCGGCTCCTTGCTCCAGGGCATCAGGCAGCCGTAGCGGTGGCGGGCGACTTGTGCGGTCTCGGGATCGACCTTGTCCAGGTAGTCGATCACCGCGCGGATGGAACTGTCCAGGCTGTACAGGTCCAGCCCGTAGAAGCCGGCCTGCTTCGCCGGCGGCTTGTCGTCGTTGTAGTCGCGCAGCCAGTCGATGAATCGGGCGACGTCGCGGTTGCGCCACATCCAGGTGGGGAAGCGCTGGAAGATCGGTTCCTCGTGCGCCGCCGGGCGTCCGCGCACGTAGCGGTCCAGCACCGCCGCGTCCGGCCAGTCGCCCTCCACAGCAACGATGGTGAAGCCGTGTGCCTCGATCAGCCGCCGCGTGATCGCCGCGCGGGCGCGGTAGAACTCGCTGGTGCCGTGGCTGGCCTCGCCCAGCAGCACCACGCGCGCGTCGCCGTAGCGGTCGAACAGCTGTCCGAACGCCGGATCGTCCAGGTCCGGCAGCGGCTCGGCCGCTGCGCGGATCAGCGCCGGCAGGCCGCCGCCGTCGGCCGGCGCACGCGCGGCGACCGGCTCCGTCCGCGGCGAGGGCGAGGCATCCTGTTCGCTCCAGCCGTAGCTGCCGACCAGCGGCACGAAACGCACCTCGTCCAGTTCCTCTTCCTCGAAGCGGTCCTCGGCCACGCGGGTGACCTTCACCAGCCGCTGCCGATGCAACGTTTCGCCCACCGGCATCACCAGCCGCCCGCCGATCGCCAACTGCCGGCGCAACACGTCGGGCACGGCCGGCCCGCCGGCGGCGGCGAGGATGGCGTCGAACGGCGCCGCCTCCGGCCAGCCGCCGCTGCCGTCGCCCACGCGCAACCGGATGTTGCGGTAGCCCAGCGCATCGAAGCGCTGGCGCGCGAGATCGGCGAGCTCGCCGTGGCGTTCGATCGCATGCACGCTCGCGGCGATGGTGGCCATCACCGCCGCCGCATAGCCCGACCCGGCGCCGATCTCCAGCACGCTGTCGCTCTCGCGCAGGGCGGCCGCCTCGAGCATGCGCGCGACGATGAACGGCTGCGAGATGGTCTGTCCGGCCTCGATCGGCAGCGGTGAATCCTCGTAGGCGAACTCGTGCATGCTGCCGGCCACGAAGGCCTCGCGCGGCACCGTTCCCATCGCCTCGAGCACGCGTGGATCGCGAATGCCGCGTCCGGCCAGCTGGCGCTCGACCATGCGTTGGCGTTGCTGGGCGAAACCGGTCATGGCAAACCTCCCGCAAGTGCCACGCCACGCTAGTCCGGCCGCTATCAACCGCATGTCAAACCGTGCAACCGTCCGTTCCACGGCCGATTGCCGCTTGCCTGCGCCAGTCGCCTAGAATCCCCGGCCAGGCATCCCGGCTTTCCATCGTGTCCCCCACTCCGCGCAAGATCCTGCACATCGACATGGACGCGTTCTACGCGTCGGTCGAACAGCGCGACGATCCCTCGCTGCGCGGCAAGCCGGTGGTGGTGGCGTGGCGCGGGGCGCGCTCGGTGGTGTGCGCGGCCAGCTACGAGGCGCGCGTGTTCGGCGTGCGCTCGGCGATGCCCGCGGTGCGCGCGGAGCGGCTGTGCCCGCAGGCGATCTTCGTGCCGCCGGATTTCGTGCGGTACAAGGCGGTGTCGCGGCAGGTGCGGGCGATCTTCGCCAGGCATACGGACCTGATCGAGCCGCTGTCGCTGGACGAGGCCTACCTGGACGTGACGCAAGGCAAGAGCGGCCTGGCCTCGGCCACCGCGACGGCCGAGGCGATCCGCACCGCCATCCGCGAGGAAACGGCGCTGACCGCCTCGGCGGGCGTGGCTCCCAACAAGTTCCTGGCCAAGATCGCCTCGGACTGGCGCAAGCCCGACGGGCTGTTCGTGATCCGCCCGCATCAGGTCGAGGACTTCCTGGCGCCGCTGGCGGTGGGTCGGCTGCCGGGCGTGGGCAAGGTGATGGAGGGCAAGCTCGCGGCGATAGGCGTGGCCACGGCCGCCGACCTGCGCCGCCTGGGCCAGGCGGAACTGGAAGAGCGTTTCGGACGATGGGGCCGTCGCCTGCACGAGTTGTCCTGGGGTATCGACGAACACGCCGTGCAGCCGGACCGGCCGACCCTGCAGGTGTCCTCCGAGGACACCTTCGAACACGACCTCACGCTGGACGAGCTCGAACCGCACATCCGCCGGCTGGCCGAGAAGACCTGGGCCGGCCACCAGCGCGAGGCAGGGCGGGTGGCGCGCACGGTCGTGCTCAAGCTCAAGACCGCCGACTTCCACACGCTCACCCGCAGCTTCTCGCCGCCCACCCTACCCGGCACCGCACACGAACTGGCCGAACTCGCCTGCGCGCTGCGCGCACGCGTGGACCGCCCGACGGGCACGCGCTACCGGCTGGTCGGCGTGGGACTGGCCGGCTTCGTGGACCGCGACGGCTTCATGGCGCAGCGCGACCTGTTCGACACCGCACCCACGGATTGACCTACCGCACGAGGATTCCACGATGCACCTGGAACTGCCCAAGGCCCGGCTCGACTCGCTCAAGGATTTCCTCAAGCACTATCTGATGATCGTGCTCAGCATCCTCACCGCGCTGGGGCTGGAGGCATGGATCGAACACGCGCACCACCGGCACGCGGCCGAGACAGCGAGCGCCCAGATCGAAGGAGAGATCCGCGCCAACCTCGATGGCGTGCGCTCGGCGCTTGCGCAGGACACGCGACGGGCCAAGGCGCTTGCCACCGTCCGCGTCGCGCTGGAGGAGGACCTGAAGGCCGGCAAGCCCGATGCGGCGATGGCCGCGCACATACGTGAGCTGGTGGCCGCCGGCGGCTTCAACCTCAACCTGCGCTGGCCCACCCTGCGGCAGGAAGCCTGGGACGTGGCGGTCGCCAACCAGTCGGCAAGCTGGATGGACCCGGCGCGCATGCGCCGCTACTCCGTGGCTTACGCCAGCCAGCGCGACGTCATCGCCTCGCTGGGCGCGAACCTCTCGCTGGTGATGAACGGCCCGCGCATGATCGACACGATGACCGATCTGCGTACCGGCAACGTGCAGCCCCGCGAGTTTCTGCACGTGGTCAGCCAGATGGCGGTGATGCTCGACCAGGCCGAGGACAACCTGCGCACGCTCGAGCAGCATCTGCAGGCGGCCCTCGGGACTACGCCCGAGGCGTGATCCACGGCCTCGCTGCGGCGGCCATGCCCGGCCGCAGCCCACCGCCCGTCAATGCGCCACCGGTAGGTGGTAGGACGCTCCCAGCACACAACGGTACAGCGCCAGGGGCATCAGCCCCATGGCCGCACGGCGCGCATCCAGTCCAGCCCGATCCTCGACCGGTTGCATGGTCAGGGCGCCGTGCGCGTCAGGCTCGAACTGCGTGCCGTATCGCTGCGGCTGGCCCTGGGCCAGCAACACGCGGTCGGTCAGCATCGCCAGATCCTGCTTTCGCACGCCCGCCGCCTCGCCTCGCCCCTTTAGCGTGCGCAACATCTGGAGCTGGAACGCGCTGTCGCGATCGGCATGCTGGACCAGCAGCCACGCATCGGCCATGCCTTGCGCCCCTACCTGCGCAATGGTCGGAAAACCCTGCCGCGCGACCACGTCCTTGAGCCAGGCGAGATTGCCGGCGTCGACCTGGAGCACCGCCTGCATCGCAGCCTGGTCCGCCTTGCCCTTGGCCATCGCGGCGTCGCGTACCCGGGTATCCGCCGCCGCACGCTCAGTCAGCGCACTGCGCAACGCCGGCCGGGTGAACACACGGCCGGCGTCCGCCGCCGCAGCGGCGCCATCGCCATGCGGATGCGCTGCCGCCCACACCGCCAGTCCGGGGCAGGCCTTCATCAGGGCCGCGTCCTCGTCGGCCGTGGAGGCGCGGGCCGCCGGTGCCGCCAGAAGCATTGCCAGCAAGAGTCCCGCTCGTATCACGCCTCTTCCTCCATGAAGGCGGCCTTCGCCGCTACTTCTTCTTCGGGATGTACAGGTCGGTGATGGTGCCCTCGTAAACCTCGGCCGCCATCGCCACCGACTCGCTCAAGGTCGGGTGCGGGTGGATGGTCAGCGCGATGTCGGCCGCCTCGGCGCCCATCTCGATGGCCAGGGCCAGCTCGGAGATCAGGTCGCCCGCGTGCGGACCGACGATGCCGGCGCCGACCACGCGGTGCGTTTCCTCGTCGAACAGCAGCTTGGTGAAGCCTTCGGTGCGGTCGATGCCGATGGCGCGGCCGGAGGCCGCCCACGGGAACTTGCCCACGCCGATCTTCAGGCCCTTTTCCTTCGCCTCGCGCTCGGTCACGCCGACCCAGGCGATCTCCGGGTCGGTGTAGGCGACCGACGGGATCACGCGGGCGTCGAAATGGCTCTTCATGCCGGCCACCACCTCGGCCGCGACACGCGCCTCATGCGTGGCCTTGTGCGCCAGCATCGGCTGGCCGACCAGGTCGCCGATGGCGAAGATGTGCGGCACGTTGGTGCGCATCTGCGTGTCGACGTTGATGAAGCCGCGCTCGGTCACCGCCACGCCGGCCTTGTCGGCGCCGATCTTGCCGCCGTTGGGCGAGCGGCCCACCGCCACCAGCACGCGGTCGAACACCGTGGTCTCGGGCATGCTCTCGCCTTCGTAGCGGACCTCGATGCCCTTCTTGGTCGCCTTGGCCTCGACTACCTTCGTCTTGAGGTGCACGCCCTTGAGCTTGCTCCCCAGGCGCTTGGCCAGCGGCTTGACCAGGTCGGCATCGGCGCCGGGGATGAGCTGGTCCATGAACTCGACCACGGTCACTTCGCTGCCCAGGCCCGCGTACACCGTGGCCATCTCCAGGCCGATGATGCCGCCGCCGACGACCAGCAGCTTCTTCGGAATGTCCTTGAGTTCCAGCGCGCCGGTGGAATCCATCACGCGCTCGTCGTCCCACGGGAACATCGGCAGGCGCACGGCCTGCGAGCCGGCGGCGATGATCGCGTGCTCGAAACGGACGAGCTTCGTACCCTCGGCCGTCTTTACTTCCAGCTCGTGCGGCGAGACGAAGCTGCCGGTGCCTTGCACGGTACGCACCTTGCGCTGCCTGGCCATGCCGGCCAGGCCGCCGGTGAGCTTGCCGACCACCTGTTCCTTGAAGTGCCGCAGCTTGTCCAGCTCGATCTTGGGCTTGCCGAAGCTGACGCCGTGGGCCGCCATGGCCTCGGCTTCGTCGATCACCGCCGCGGCGTGCAGCAGCGCCTTGGAGGGAATGCAGCCGACGTTGAGGCAGACGCCGCCCAGGGAGGCGTAGCGCTCGACCAGCACGGTGTCGACGCCCAGGTCCGCGGCGCGGAAGGCGGCGGTGTAGCCGCCCGGGCCGGAGCCGAGGACGACGAGCTTGCATTCGATGTCGGGCTGGCGGCCGCTGGGGCTTGCCGGTTTTGCCTCCTCTCCCCTCCGGGGAGAGGACTGAGGTGAGGGGGCGGGGCTCGCGGGAACGTCTGTCTGTGCCTTCGCTCCGTTGCCAGTTTCGGGCGAGGGTGACCCCTCACCCCGACCCTCTCCTCCGGCCTTGTTTCCATTCGGGGGAGAGGGAGCAGAAGCCTCGGCTTCGAGCGTGAGGATCACCGCGCCTTCGGACACCTCGTCGCCCACCTTCACCTTCACGTCCCTGACCACGCCGGCGGCGCTGGAGGGCACCTCCATGGTGGCCTTGTCCGACTCCAGCGTGATCAGGCTCTGTTCCTTCTCCACGCGGTCGCCGGCCTTCACCAGCACCTCGATCACCGGCACGTTGTCGTGGCCGCCGATGTCGGGGACCTTCACTTCGATCATGTTCGCCATGGCCGCGCCTCCGTCAGAGCAGCAGCCGGCGGATGTCGCCGAGCTGGTTGGCGAGGAACGCGGCGAAGCGCGCGGCGAGCGCGCCGTCGATCACGCGGTGGTCGTAGGAGAGCGACAGCGGCAGCATCAGCCTCGGCGCGAACTCCTTGCCGTTCCACACCGGCTTCATGGACGCCTTGGACACGCCCAGGATCGCCACTTCCGGCGCGTTGACGATCGGCGTGAACGCGGTGCCGCCGATGCCGCCCAGCGAGGAGATCGAGAAGCAGCCGCCGGACATCTCGGCCGGGCCGAGCTTCTTCTCGCGCGCCTTCTTCGAGATTTCGCCGAGCTCGCGGGCGAGGTCGAGCAGGCCCTTCTGGTCGCAGTCGCGGATCACCGGCACCACCAGGCCGTCGGGCGTGTCCACCGCGATACCGATGTGGAAGTACTTCTTGAGGATCAGCTTCTCCCCGGTTTCGTCCAGCGAGGCGTTGAACTGCGGGAAGTGCTTGAGCGCAGCGACCACCGCCTTGATCTGGAACACCAGCGGGGTGACCTTCAGATCCTTGTTCTCGGCGCCGAGCTGCTTGCGGAAGGCCTCCAGCTCGGTGATGTCCGCGTCCTCATGCTGCGTGACGTGCGGGATCATCGCCCAGTTGCGCGCGAGGTTGGCGCCGGAAATCTTCTGGATGCGCGAGAGCGGCTTTTCCTCGACCGGGCCGAACTTGGCGAAGTCGACCTTCGGCCACGGCAGCAGGCTGAGCCCGCCGACCGCGCCGGCCGGGGCGCCGCCCTGCACCGGGCGCGCGCCGGAAGCCAACGCGTGCTTGACGTAGGCCGAGACGTCCTCGCGCTGGATGCGCCCGCCGCGGCCGGAACCCTTCACCTGCGCGATGTCCACGCCCAGCTCGCGTGCAAAGGCGCGGATCGCCGGGCTGGCGTAGGGCGCATCGCCGGGCATCACGATCTTCGCGTCGAACGGCGCGCGCGCCTGTGGGCGCACGTCGCCCTCGGGCACGTTGCCGGGCAGCACGCCGCGGCCGCCGACCGGCGCGGGCTTTCCCTCGCCCTTCGGCCCGCCGCTGCTGACCGGCAGGCCGGTGGCGGATTGGGCATCGGGCGAGGACGGCGCGGCTGCGGCCGGGGCGGGCGCCGCCGCACCGCTTTCGATCAGCGCAATCACCGCGCCCTCGGACACCTCGTCGCCGACCTTGAGCTTGAGCTCCTTCACCACGCCCTCGAACGGCGCCGGCACTTCCATGGTGGCCTTGTCCGATTCCAGCGTGATCAGGCTCTGGTCCTTGGCCACGGTATCGCCGACCTTCACCAGCACCTCGATCACCGGCACGTTGTCGTGCCCGCCGATGTCCGGCACACGCGCCTCGCGCACGCCACCGCCACCAGCCGGCGGCGCGGCGGGCGGCGGCTGCGGCGCGGCCTCGTCGACGGCGCCCTTGCCCGAGCGCGGCTCGGCCGCCCTGGCCTGCTGGCTGGATAGCGGCGCGGCCGCCGGCGATTGCTGCGAGGCCGGCCCCTCACCCCTGCCCTCTCCCCGGCGGGGAGAGGGGGACGCGGAGCCGGCTTCGCCGGCGGTTTCCAGGATGGCGATCAGCGCGCCCTCGGCCACCTCGTCGCCGACCTTGAGCTTGACCTCCTTCACCACGCCGGCGAACGGCGCGGGCACTTCCATGGTCGCCTTGTCCGACTCCAGCGTGATCAGGCTCTGCTCCTTCTCCACGCGGTCGCCGGCCTTCACCAGCACTTCGATCACCGGCACGTTGTCGTGGCCGCCGATGTCGGGGACGCGTGCTTCTTTGAGGTCGGCCATGGGGATCTCCTGCGATGTCGGGGACGCAGCGCCCGGGGGATGGCGCCGCGCAAGGCCTCCCATGATAGCGAACGGCCGCCCGCCGCGTCGTCCCGTCGCGCTCCCGGGCCCGAGGGACTGCCGCCCGCGGCGGGGCATGCATGACCTTGTGCCGATGTGCCCGCCCACCCCGGTGCCTATCCTGAGTCCCGGCGCGCCGCGCGGGGCGGCGCTCGAGGAGCCCGCATGCTGACCATCCGCCACCTGTCCAAGACCTACGCCAACGGCGTGCACGCGCTGCGTGGGATCGACCTGGACATCCCGCAGGGCATGTTCGGCCTGCTGGGCCCCAACGGGGCGGGCAAATCCTCGCTGATGCGCACCATTGCCACGCTGCAGGACCCCGACCAGGGCAGCGTCGAGCTGGACGGGCTGGACCTGCTGGCCGACAAGCCGGCCACCCGCCGCCTGCTCGGCTACCTGCCGCAGGAATTCGGCGTCTACCCGAAGGTTTCCGCGGAGGCGATGCTGGACCACTTCGCCGTGCTCAAGGGCGTCACCGCCCGCGGCGAGCGGCGCGACCTGACCGAGGCGCTGCTGCGCCAGGTCAACCTGTGGGACGTGCGCAAGCGCAAGCTCGGCACCTACTCCGGCGGCATGCGCCAGCGCTTCGGCATCGCCCAGGCGCTGATCGGCAGCCCGAAGCTGGTGATCGTCGACGAACCCACCGCGGGCCTGGATCCGGAGGAGCGCAACCGCTTTTTGAACCTGCTGGCGGAGATCGGCGAAAAGGTGGTGGTGATCCTGTCCACCCACATCGTCGCCGACGTGACCGACCTGTGCCCGCGCATGGCGATCATCGGCCAGGGCCAGGTGCTGCTCACCGGCGAGCCGCGCGAGGCGATCCGCAGCCTGGACGGGCGCGTGTGGCGCCGCTCGATCGACAAGGCGGAGCTGGACAACTACCGCGCCCGCATGACCATCCTCTCCACCCGCCTGGCCGGCGGCCGCACGCTGCTGCACGTGCTGGCCGACGCGCTGCCGGAGCCCGGCTTCGAACCGGTGGCGCCAGACCTGGAGGACGTCTACTTCGGCCGCCTGCGCGCGCAGGCCACGGCGCGGGCGGCCTGACGCCATGCTGGGAGAGATCTTCCGTTTCGAGTGGCGCCAGCAGTGGCGCGCGCCGCTGTTCTGGATCCTCGCGCTGACCTTCGGCGCGCTGGCCTTCGCGGTCGCCAGCACGGATGCGGTGATGATCGGCGGCGCCAGCGGCAACGTGCTGCGCAACGCGCCGATGGTGATCGTGCGGCTGGTCAACCAGTTCACCATCGTCGGCCTGCTGGCCGGCGGCGTGTTCGTCGCTGGTGCGGCGCTGCGCGACTTCGACCACAACACCGCCGAGCTGATGTTCGCCACGCCAGTCGGCCGCGGCGCCTACCTGGGCGGACGGCTGGCGGCCGGCTACGCCGCGACCGTGGCGGTGATGCTGACGGTGATGCTGGGCGTGGCGCTGGGCGGGGCGATGCCGTGGATCGACCCGGCGCGGCTGGGCCCCGCCGACTGGCGCGGCTACGGCTGGGCGTTCGGCGTGATCGTGCTGCCCGACATGCTGTTCGCGGCCTCGCTGCTGTTCCTGCTGGCCACGGTGACCCGTTCGCTGCTGGCCACCTACATCGGCATCATCGCCTTCATCGTGCTGCTGTCGCTCTCGGGCCTGCTCACCCGCGACGTCAACCACCACGTCATTGCGGCGATGCTCGATCCGTTCGGCCACCGCACGCTCGGCATCGTCACGCGCTACTGGTCGGCCGACGAGCTCAACCGCCGCCTGCCGCCGCTGGAAGGCCTGCTGCTGTGGAACCGGCTGCTCTGGCTGGGCGTGTCGGTGCTGCTGGCCGGCGCGGCGTTCGCGCTGTTTCGCACCAACCGCGAGGGCCTGCAACTGCCGCGGCGCAAGCCGCGCGCGGAACCGCCGCTGCTGCGGCCGGCAGCCGGCGCAGCGCGCATCGTTCTGCCACCGGTGGAGCTGGCGCACGACCGGCGCGCCCGCCTGACGCAACTGCGCGCCCTGCTGGCGTTCGACCTGGGCCAGGTGCTGCGCGGCGTGCCGTTCCTGGTGATGCTGGTGTTCGGGCTGGTCAACCTGCTGTTCGCGCTGGCCTTCTCGGGCGAGATCTACGGCACCGCGACCTATCCGGTCACGCACTCGGTGATCACCACGGTGCAGGGCAGCTTCCACTGGCTGCTGGCGATCATCGTGACCTTCTACGCCGGCGAGCTGGTCTGGCGCGAGCGCGACCGGCACACCGCCGAGGTGGTCGACGCTTTCCCGCTGCCGGACTGGCTGCCGCTCACCGCGCGCCTGCTGGCGCTGGTCGCGGTGGTGCTGGTGTACCTTCTGATCGGCGACCTGGTCGGCATCGGCTGGCAGCTCGGCCACGGCTACACGCGGCTGGAGCTCGGCCTGTACCTGGCGACGCTGGGGCTGGACGCGGCGCCGTTCGTGCTGCTGGCGGTGCTCATGCTGCTGTTCCAGACGCTGGCCGGCAGCAAGTTCATGGGCTACCTGCTGGGCATCGTGTGGCTGGTCGTCTCGCTGATCGGTTTCCCGCTGCTGCACTGGGAGCACAACCTGTTCATCTACGGCCACGCCTCGTCGGTGCCGTATTCGGACATGAACGGCTTCGGCCGCTACCTGGCTGGCGCGCTGTGGTTCGACCTGTACTGGGGCTTCGCCGCGGCGGCGCTGCTGGTGGTGGCCGCGCTGTTCAACGTGCGCGGCACCGGCCAGTCCTGGCGCGAGCGCCTGCACGAGGCGCGCGCGCGGCTGCGGCGGCCGGCGGCCATCGCGTTGGGCGTGGCGCTGGCCGGCTTCGTGCTGAGCGGCGCCTGGATCTTCTACAACACCAACGTGCTCAACCACTACGAGAGCAGCGAGCAGGCCACGCGCAAGCGCGCCGACTACGAGAAGGCCTACGCGAAGTACAAGGATCTGGCGCAGCCGCGCATCAGCGCGGTGAAGACCGACGTGGACATCTATCCCTACCAGCATCGGCTCGCGATCCGCGGGCACTACACGCTGGTCAACCGGACGGCCAGGCCGATCGACGCGCTGCACGTGAACTTCGATACGCATTTCACCGTCAAGTCGCTCTCCTTCGCGCCGCACGACACGGTCAACGACGACAAGCGGCTGGGTTACGCCATCTACCGGCTCAAGGCCCCGCTCGCGCCAGGCGCCTCGATGGCGTTCGATTTCGACCTCGAGTACGCCCAGCGTGGCTTCACCAACGAGCCGAGCGGGCAGTTCCTGGCCGGCAACGGCACGTTCTTCAACAGCCAGGTGCTGCCGCGCTTCGGCTACCAGAGCGACGTGCAGCTCACCGACCGCAGCGACCGGCGCAAGTACGGCCTGCCGCCTGACGTGCCACGCATGCCCAAGCTGGGCGACAAGACCGCGCTGGGCGACAACTACGTCAGCAACGACGCCGACTGGATCGACTTCAGCACCACCGTCTCCACCGCCGCCGACCAGATCGCGCTGGCGCCGGGATATCTGACGAAAACCTGGACCGCCAACGGCCGGCGCTACTTCACCTACACCGCCGACCGCCCGATGCTGGATTTCTTCGCCTGGCTGTCGGCGCGCTACGCGGTGAAGAAGGACAGCTTCGAGGGCATCGCCATCGAGGTCTACTACAACCCCGAGCACGCCTGGAACGTGGACCGCATGATCCAGGCGAGCAAGGATGCGCTGGCCTACTACCAGGCCCACTACACGCCCTACCAGTACCGCCAGTTGCGCATCCTGGAGTTCCCCAACTACGCAACCTTCGCGCAGTCGTTCGCCAACACGATCCCCTACTCCGAATCGCTCGGCTTCATCGCCGACCTGCGCGATCCTTCGAAGATCGACTACGTGTACTACGTCACCGCGCACGAGGTGGCGCACCAGTGGTGGGCGCACCAGGTGATCGGCGCGCACATGCAGGGCTCGACCATGTTGAGCGAGTCGCTCGCCCAGTACTCGGCGCTGATGGTCATGAAGCACAAGTACGGCGCCGACCAGATGCGCAAGTTCCTCAAGTACGAGCTGGACAAGTACCTGATGAGCCGCGCCACCGAAAAAGTGGCCGAGGAGCCGCTGGCGAAGGTCGAGAACCAGCAGTACATCCACTACAACAAGGGCTCGCTGGTGTTCTACGCGCTGCAGGACTACGTCGGCGAGGACACCTTCGACCGGCTGCTGAAACAGTTCCTGCTCGCCTGGCGGTTCCGCGGGCCGCCCTACCCGACCTCGCAGGATTTCATGGACACGCTCAGCGAAGGTCTCGATCCGAAGTGGAAGGGCCTGCTGGACGACCTGTTCTGGAAGATCACGCTGTTCGACAACCGCATAAACGATGCCACCGCGAAAAGGCTGCCGGGCGGCCGCTACGAGGTGACGATGAAGGTGCACGCGGGCAAGGTGCATGTCGACGGCACCGGCAGGGAGACGTCCGCCACGCCGGACGTGCCGATCGAGATCGGCGTGTTCGCTGCCTCGCCGGGCAAGGGCCGCGACGGCAAGCCGCTGTACCTGGAGAAGCGCCTGCTGCCGGCGGGCGACAGCACCATCACCGTGACGGTGGACGGCACGCCGGCCGAGGCGGGCATCGACCCGTTCAACGAGCTGATCGATCGTGTGTCGGGCGACAACCGGCGGCCGGTGGTGGTGCAGTAGCAGCGTTCAGCCTTGCCAGGGAACCCGCTCGCTCGCGGCGGGCGTCCCTTTGGGCGTGGCCGAAGCAGCGCCGGTCGATCGGCGGCGGCTGTTGGGCGTCAGCCCACCTGGCGGGTCCCGTCCGGCAGCGCGCCCTGCACCACGGTGAGCTCGCGCTGCGGGAAGGGGATGCTGATGCCCACGTCGGCGAAGCGCTCCTTGATCTTGCGCAGCAACTCGGTCTGGGCGCCCCAGAGGTCCTCGCTGCGCGTCCATGCGCGGACGATCAGCTCGACCGCGCTTTCGCCCAGCGTGCCGGTCACCACGGTGGCCGGCGGCTCCTTCAGGATGCGCACATCCGCCGCGAACAGCTTCTCGATCTCCGCGATCGCCTGGCCGATGTCGTCCTTGTAGCCGATGCCGATCTTCAGCTCGAAGCGGCGCGTGCCGCGGCGGTTGGCATTGATGATCGCATCGCCGCCGATCTTCGCATTCGGCACGATCGCCTCGCGGTTGTCCGGCAGCACCAACAGCGTGTACATCAGGTTGACCGTCTCCACCGTGCCGTCGACGCCGCCGGCATGGATGAAGTCGCCGGCGCGGAACGGCCGGAACACGATCAGCAGCACGCCCCAGGCCAGGTTGCTGAGCGAACCCTGCAGGGCCAACCCGATCGCCAGGCCACTGGCGCCCAGGGCCGCCACCAGTGGCGCGGAAGGTACGCCGGCGGTGATCAGCGCGGTGACCACCAGTACCGCCACCAGCACGCCGTAGATCAGGTTGCGCAGGAAGCCGACCAGCGTGGCGTCCACGCTTGCGCGGTGCATCGCGCGCTGCGTGAGGTTGGCGATGCGCGCGGCCAGCCATGTGCCGATCAACAGGATCAGCAGCGCGACCAGCACGTTGATGCCGAGCCGCGTGGCGTTCTCGGAGAAATGGATCCGGGTGAGCAGGTCGGGCATCGGGGCACTCCGTGTACGAACCGACCTGCAAACCTAGCAGAACCGCGGTGATTCCCGGCGCCCACGCAAAAAAAACACCGCGCCGGTCTGGGGGAAGCCGGCGCGGCGCATGGCCGCTTCGTAGGTGGTCGATATGGGAGAGCGGCCGGACCGCGAGCCGTGGGGGCGGCTAGCGGTCCTCGGGCTTCGTCTTGGCGGAAGCCTCTTGGTGATCCTGGGCCTGGTGGTCGACCAGCGCCAGGCGCGCGCCGTCCTTCAGGCGGAACTCGAACGCCTGCTGCAGCTCGTCGAGCCGCTGCATGCGCGGGCACAGCGCTTCGGCGCGTTCGCCCAGCTTGTCGGCGCGCGCGTCCACTTCCTTGTCGATGCTCTTGTCGAGCGAATCGGCGCGCGCTTCCAGCGCGGCGACCTGGCTTTCATCGCCGCTCAGCGCGGCCTTGACCGCCTTGGCGGTGACCGTGCCGACCAGGGTCGAAACGGCGCCGCCGACCTGGTTCTCCATCAGGTCCTGCATGCTGTGCTGGCGCCACACGCCATGGCCCAGGCCGCTGTCGACCTCGGCCAGCGCCTGCCGGTGCTGCTGGTTGAGTTCGGCGACGAGCCGGCTGCGTTCGGCCGGATCGTCGGCGAAGCTGGCCACCACCGTGGCGAGCGCGTCGAAGCCGATATCCACGCCTTCGCGCGCGATCGAGGCGACCTCGGGCAGCAGGCTGCGTACCTGGCTCTCGTACTCGCGCAGGCGCTTGGCGTCGCCGGCGGACACGGCAACGTCGCGGCCGTCGATGCGCAGCGCGCCGTCGTGCATGAAAACGCTGCCCGGCGTGCCGTCCTGGCGCTCGAAGGTGATGCCGTCGGGCTTGACCAGCACGTCATAGTCGGTGCCGAAGTTGCACTTCTGGTCGTTCACGTGCAGGCCGTGCGCCTGGGCCTGCGCGCCCAGCGTCATGCCGGCGGCAAGTGCGAGGGCGAGGATCAGCGGGCGCATGGTCGTCTCCAGGGTCGACGGGTACGGCACCAGCTTCCCGCGGCCCATACGCGCCGGCATGGGCCAGGCGTCATGCCGTGCCATCGGTCATGGCCGCGCTGCACTCACGGGCGCTGCTCGATCCCGGCCACCTCCCCGTCGACCAGCGTCACGGTGATCTCGCTGCCGTCGCGGCGGTAGAGCCAGCTTTCGCTGGCCGGCGCCAGCACGGCCACGCCGCGGCCGTGGCGGCGGCTGCGATGGTGCGTCACGCGGTCGGGCCGGCCGAGCAGCTCGCGCACCTGCGCGGCGCTGTCGCCGGCCACCAGCAGGCGGCTGCCGACGCGCAGCGTGTCCGAAGCGGAGGCGGTGCAAGCCAGCAGCCAGAGGCTGGCGATGAGGATCCTGCGCATGTCGTTCCCTCCCAAGGATGGAATCGACGACGCGCGGCGGATGCGCCGGCTAGAAGCCGCCGCCTTCGGCCAGGTAGGCCAGTTCGTCCGGCGAGCTGGGCCGGCCGAGCGCCGCGTTGCGGTGCGGGAAGCGGCCGTAGCGCGCGACCACTTCGCAGTGCCGGCGCGCGTAGTCGAGGAAGCCCTCATATTGCCCGCGCCCCTGCGGCGACGCCTGTAGGGAAAGCGCGCGGAACAGCGTCACCGAACGCCACTGCAAGCCGAGATCCTCGGCATGCTCCAGCGGCAGGTAGGCGAACACGCGCTCCAGCGGCGCGAGCGCCTCGTCGTCGCGGCGCTCCAGCCCCTCCAGCACCAGTGCCTGCGCCTTGGTGTCCTGCTCGAAGGCACGCGCCTCGCCGCGGTAGATGTTGCGGCTGAACTGGTCGAGCACGATCAGCAGCGCCAGCCAGCCGTGCGGCGTGACGGTCCAGCTGTCGAGCGCGTCGACGGCGGCGGCCTCCAGGGTGTCGCTGAAACGCTCGCGGATGACCTGGTCGAACCCGGGGTCGCGCACGAACCAGCGCACCGCGTTCTCGTCGGCAAACCAGAACTGAAGGACTTCCTGCGCGCTTGCGATCATGGCCGTTCCCCCACGGAGGCCTCGGGGCCCCAGGGCGCGTCGAGCTTAGCAGCGTCGGGCACGGGCCAGGCTGTGCATGTCCAGGTGGATGCCCTGCAGCCGCGGCAGCTGGCGGCGGAGCACGAGCGCGGCGTCGGGCGTGGCGCGCTGCAGGCCCTGCTCGAAGGCGTGCACCAGCGCCGCCTCGCCGTGCGCCAGCCGGGCGATCCAGGCGACGTCGCGGTGGGGCGTTTCCGGCAGCAGCCACTCGATCAACTGGCGCCGCGCCACGCCACCCAGGCGCCCGCGCCGCGCCGGCGTGCCACCCAGCTGGCTGACCTGGCGCTGCAGGTCGGCGATGACCTGGTCCAGCGCGCCCGCGTTCTCGCCCAGCACCACGCGCAGGCCGGGCTCGTTGGCCTGCGTGGAGGCGTCGCGGTACATCGCACGCAGGTCGATGCCGCGGCGGATCAGCGCGTTGAACAGCGTTTGCGGGCGTGGCGCCACGTGGGCGTTTCCTCGAGGAATCGAAGCGGTGTGCCCATGGTCGGGCTCCCGCACTTAGCCGCGGATTAACTCCGGGCAACGAGGCGGCCTGCGCCGGCACGCCCGTCAGGCGGCATTCGGGATGGTCTGCACCCGTTCACGCCCCTCGAAAACCCGGGACCGGAGCTAGGGGCCGACCTGCAGCAGGTCGATCGGCTGGCCACCGGCACCGCGCACGCCCTGTTGCAGATCCGCCAGGCGGCGAATCGCCGGGCACAGCGCCAGCACCTGCGGACGCAGCGCCTGCATGCGGCGCTGCAACCGCGGCTGCAGTTGCGTGGCCAGGTCCGCCGCCTGGTCGCGCAGGCGCGCGGCCTCGGCCAGGTCGCCGTTCATGGCGGCCGCGAGTGCCTGCTGCCCCAGGTCGGCGGCGACCAGCGGCGCCAGGTCGCCGCCGATGCGGTCGGCGAGTTGCTGCCCCGCATCACCCTGCCAGTCGTGGGTGCTGTTGCTCTGCGCGATGCGCTGCTTGAGTTCGGCCGCGTGCGCGGCGAGCCGGCGGTCGAGTTCGGCCAGCGTGGCGGGCGCCAGTTGCATGCCGGCAGCCTCCTCGTACACCGCGCGCACGGCCAGGTCCACGCCCGCGTCCGCCACTGAGCGCACGCGCGGCACCAGCGCACGCAGCTCGCGCTCGAACAGCACCAGGCGGTCCTGGTCCTCGGCGCGCAGCCGCACCACGGCGCCATCGGTGCGCAGGCTGCCGTCGGCGACCTGAACGTGGAAGGGCGCCGGCTGCGGGCGGTCGAACATCAGGCTGTCGGGCTTGACCGTCAGGTCGTAGCTGCTGCTGGCATGGCAGGTACCCGCCAGGTCCTGCGCATGCAGGACCGACAAGGAGACCAGCATCAGGCTGGCAAAGAGGAGCCGCAGGCGCATCGCATTCCGTCCCGGCATAGGGACGTCAAGCGATACCCGCCTGCGTGTCAACCGCGGCTGAACTGGGCGATCAGTCGTGGACGAGCGGGGTCAGCAGCGACAGGCTGGGCGCTCCGTACACGCCATCGCCGGGAAGGGCGTCGACACCGCCGGCGAGCATCTGGTCGGCATCGAACCACGGCACTGGTTCCAGCGGGCCGGGCACATAGGTTTCCCACTGGCCGTACACCGGCCTCTTCGCGACAGGCCCGCTGCTGAGTTCATAGGACACTGGCTCGATCGCGATGCGGTAAGGCGCATGGTCGGACGCGTCCGCAGGCGTGAAGGTCCATGCCCGCGCCGCATCCACGCTGGCCTCGGTGAACACGTCACGCCAATGCTTCATCTCGTTCTCATCCTCGGTCACCCGCAGGTCGACCTGCCGCGCAGCCACATCGGCGACGTTGCCCTGGCGGTCGATGCGAAGGGCCAGGTAGACCGTGCCCTCCACGCGGCCGCGGATGGCCTGCCTCGGATAGCGTGGCGGAGATGACTTTTCCTGGCGGATGCCCTGGGCCGGGTCGCCGAACCAGGCACTGCGTACGGCTATCTGGAACTTGCCATCGCCCGCGGGCCGGGCAACCAGGCGCAGGCTCATGTTGGCCTTGGCGGCGACCGGCTTGCCGTCGCGCAGCACCGGCTGGAAGGTCCAGCCGGGGATGCTCTTGCCGATCAGGTCGACGATCAGCGGCGGCAGCTTTTCAGGATGGTCGATCGCGTAGGCGTGTACCGTTCCCTGCGGGGTCACCCCGATCGACCCGGTCACCACCATGCTCGCTTCGACCTGCTTCTGCTCCGCACTCGGGCCGCCGGCGAGTGCCGCGCTCGCCAGCAGGCATCCCGCCATTCCTACCAACCAGCGCCTCATCCCTGTTCTCCCCTTGGGTTCGGTGCGCGGAGTGTGCGCCCGGGATCAGCGGTGCGCAACGAACTGCGCGCGCACTGCCGGCCGTCCCAGTTGCCAGGCCAGCCAGAGCAGCAGTGGCACCAGCAGCGCCTTGAGCACCAGGCCGAGCAGGAAGCTGCGGCGGGCCTGTTCGATCACCAGCAGCAGCAGTTCCGGCTGCGGCTGGGCGAGCGCGTGCGCGCGGGCGTCGGCGAACTGGCCCCAGTGCGCCAGCATCAGGCCGCCGGTGGCCAGCGCCCACAACGCCAGCAGCAGCGCGACCACGCGCAACGCCTGGCGCGCCCAGGGGTGGCGCAGGATGCAGCCGGCGCAGGCGACGATCACCGCGAACGCACCAGCCAGGTAGGGCCAGTCGCCGTGGCGCAGGTACAGCACGCCGCCCAAGGCCGCCAGGATCAGCACGATCCAGGTGAGCACCCGCCAGGCGGCGAAGCGTGAGCTTGCCGCAGGGTCGACCGCCACCATCAGGACGCCGCCTTCAGCGCGGCCAGGTCGGCCAGCACCTGGGCGGAGTTCTTCTCCGGATCGACGTCCTGGTAGACCTTGGCGATGTTCCCCTCGGGATCGATCAGGAAGGTGGTGCGCTTCGCATAGTGCATGTCGCCATGGCTCGCCAGCACACCGTAAGCCTCGGCCACCTTGCGGTCGGCGTCGGACAGCAGCGGGAACGGCACGTGGTATTTCTTCGCGAATTCCGCGTGCGACTTGACGTCGTCCAGGCTCACGCCGACCACGTCGGCACCCGCCTTGCGCAGCTTCAGCACGTCGTCGCGGAAGGTGCACACCTCGGTGGTGCAGCCGGGGGTGAAGTCCTTCGGATAGAAGTACAGCACCAGCCAGCGGCCGTGGTGGTCGGCCGGCGTCTGCCAGTGGCCGTGCTGGTCTTGCAAGTGGAAGGCCGGGGCCGGCTGGCCGGCCTGGGGCATGGCGGCGAACGCCGGCGCGAGCAGGCCGGCGAACAGCACGAACGCGAGGGACAGCGGGAAGTGGCGGCGCATGGCGGGAATCCTTGGGGAAGCCCGTCGAGTTTACGCCGCGTCCCTTCCGTAGGGTGGGCTTCAGCCCACCGCTTCCAGCGGATGGCCGGCGGGCTGAAGCCCGCCCTACGAAAAGCCTACTGGCGGGCGATGGTGAACTTGCCGACCGACACGCCCAGGTTGATGCCCTGGCCGGTGGCCGACAGCGCCAGCGAGGTGGTGCCCTTGGTCAGCACCTGCGCCTGCGCGCTCTTGACCACGCCGGCCTCGGCGCCGGCCTGCACGTAGTCGCCGAACACCTCGTCGATGCCATGCACCTTGCTGATCTCGCCCTTGCCGTTCTCGACGCGGTACTTGCCGGCGGTGAGGCCGCCGCCGACCACGGTGATCTTCACCGCCGCGCTCTGTCCGTTGTTGCAGGTGACCGTGCCGGCTCCCTCGGCATGCTTGTAGATGATCGACCAACCCTGCAGGTTGTAGTGGAGCTCGCACTTGACCATCGGCTCGTCGGCACGCGCCTGGCCCGCGGGCAGCGCCGCCAGCAGGGTGCCGGCCAGCGCCAGGCTCGCCAGGGCAGTCATTCGCTTGTTCATCGCTGTCTCCTTTCCCCCTTCCGGGGCGCCTGAAGCTGCGGTCGAGTCTGGCCCGGCAAAAGTGAAAGAAGCGCCAGCAAAGCCGGCGCCGCGCGTTCACGGTCGCCGCGCGGCTCGCTGGCCATGCTTGGGGCCAGGCCGACCCGGAGGCAGCGCATGCGCTCGTTGTGGCAATTCACCGTCAAGGTCGTCAAGGGCACCGCCAGCGGCGCGGCCAAGGACGACCTGATGACGCATGCCGCCGCGGTGGCCTTCTATTCGGCGCTGTCCTTCGCGCCGATGCTGGTGCTGCTGCTGTGGCTGGTGACCTCGCTGCAGCCGGACTGGCAGCAGCAGCTCATCGGCTCGATCAACAGCCTGGTCGGCACGCGCGCCTCCGATGCGGTGAAGCTGGTGATCAGCAATGCCGAGCAACGCCCGCAACTGGGCAACTGGGCCGGCATCCTGGGCCTGCTGGTCTCGCTGGTCGCCGCCTCCACCGTGTTCGCCCAGTTGCAGCTGGCGATCAACCGCGTGTGGAACCTGCAGGCGGCGCCGCGCAATGCGATCTTCAGCTGGCTGCTCACGCGCATGCACGCGCTGGGCCTGCTGCTGACGCTGGCCTTCCTGCTGATCATCTCGCTGGTGGCCAGTGCGGCGATCGCGGTATTCGTGCGCAACGACACCGTGGCGTGGGACGCGATCGAGGCGCTGGTTTCGCTGGCGCTGTTCGGACTGGTGTTCGCCTCGATCTACAAGGTGCTGCCGGACGCCCGCATCGACTGGCGCGACGCGTTGCTCGGCGGCGCCTTCACCGCGGTGCTGTTCGCCATCGGCAAGTTCGGCATCAGCCTCTATCTCGGCCACAGCAACGTGGGCGGCGCCTACGGCCCGGCCGGCAGCGTGGTGGTGCTGCTGGTGTGGGTGTACTACTCGGTGGTCATCCTGCTGCTCGGCGCGGAACTGACCCAGAACGTGGCCGAGGTGCGCGGCGTGCCGATCCGGCCCAACGCGCACGCCGAGGTGACGCAGCCGTGCGATCGATGACCGGCGCGGCATAATCGGGCCACCGCGCAACGGAGGAGCGCCATGTTCAAGCACATCCTGGTCGGCTACGACGGTTCGGCTTCCTCGCAGCAGGCGTTCCAGACGGCCGTCGCGTTCGCGCGCTGCGGCCAGGGCCGCGTGCGGGTGGTGTCGGTGCTGCAGGTGACCGAAGGCGGCGCCGACGCCTGCGCGCTGATGATGGCCGACTCCGGCGCCCACCGCGCCCAGGAACTGCTCGACGAACTGCTCGCCATGGAGCCGGACGCCCATTCGCTGGTGGACGTGGAAGTGACCCACGGCAGCCCCGGCGACGTGCTGCTCAGCCAGGTGCAGCAGCATGGCATCGACCACATCGTGATCGGCCATACCGAACGCGGCGCGCTCGCGCGCTGGCTGCTCGGCTCGGTCTCCGGCGACGTGCTGGCGCGCGCGCACGTGCCGGTGACGGTGGTGCGCTGAACGCGACCCTGGACCGCGGGGTCGGGCTGGGTTAATCCGTCCGCGTCACGAAGCCGTATGCTGTCCGTCATACCTTCGTCACGTGCGCGAACTGAAGCCGCGCCTCTGAAACAGGACTTCCGCGTGAGCTACGCCCCATCGCTGCCCTGGACGCTGGAGAGCCTCGACCTGTCGGGCATCGACCGCTCCCGCGTGCGGCACAACGAGGATCTGTTCCTGCTGCTGTGCAGCTCGTCCTTCGTCGAGAGCGGCTCGGACCTCTACACGCACAACCTGGTCGCGCACTTCAACGGCGACGAGGAACTGCAGACCTGGCTCAGCCAGCACTGGGAACACGAGGAGCTTCAGCACGGCCGCGCGCTGGCCGCGTACGTGCGCGCGGTGTGGCCGGAGTTCGACTGGGACAAGGGCTTCGCCGCGTTCTGGACCGAGTACGGCGCGGTGTGCACCGCCGAGGAACTGGAAGCCAGCCGCGGGCTGGAGCTGGCCGCGCGCTGCGTGGTCGAGACCGGCACCGCCAGCCTGTACCGCGCGCTGCACGAGATCACCGACGAGCCGGTGCTCAAGCAGCTCACCGGCTACATCAAGAGCGACGAGGTACGCCACTTCAAGTACTTCTACCAGCACTTCCGGCGCTACCGCGAGAACGAGGGGCTGGGGCGCTACAAGGTGTTCCGCGCGGTGCTCAAGCGGGTCAACGAGATCCGCAGCGAGGACAGCGACATCGCGCTGCGGCACGTGTTCGAGCAGTGCTACCCGCAGCACAAGGGCAACCGCGAGGCGTTCCGCCGCGTCGCCGGCAAGGCGCAGGACCTGTTGCGCCGGCACATCCCGGCGGAGATGACGGTGAAGATGCTGCTCAAGCCGCTGGACTTCCCGCCGCGGCTGCAGGGAGCGCTGGAGAAGCCGCTGGCGAAGCTGGCGGAGAAGCTGTTCCTCAACTGAGCGCGAAGCGTAGGGTGGGCTTCAGCCCACCGCTCGCCCGCGGGACAGGGGCTGGTGGGCTGAAGCCCACCCTACGGGGCGCAAGGTTTCAGGACGGGCGCGGTTCGGTCTTGATCTGGCGCTGTTGCTGCTGCACGGCCTTGAGCCTGCTGACGTCGACCGGGCGGATCCGCTGGATCGTGCAGGGGATGTTGTTGCGGCCGGTGATGACCTTGTCGAAGTTGATCGAGACCTGATTGAGGTTCGAGGTCAGCCCGATCGCGTTGGCGAACGGCAGCTCGAGGCAGCCGGGCACGTCGAGCAGCCAGGCCTCCTTCGGCTTGGTGTAGACGACCACCTGGTCCGGACCCAGGTCTTCCCAGGACCACAGCTGGGTGAAGAAACGGAAGCTGTTCACCGGCGCACCGGCGGCCGCCGCATAGGCCGCCTGGCGCTGCGACAGGCGTTCCGCGCGCGGCACGCTCGCGCAACCGGCCAGCAGCACCGCCGCGACGCCCGCCAACAGCATGGACTTGCACGACATGGGACTCTCCTTGCGGGGTGAGGGACATGCCCGGCAACGCGCCTGGCTCCGCGCGGTTTACCGCTACTTCTTCTTCGGCAGGGCTTTCCACTTGGCCGGATCGAAGCCGCCCACCTCGTACACCAGCGTGGCCTCCTTCTCGCCATCCGCGAAGGTCACGTCCATGGTGATTTTTTTGGTCTTCTGCAGGCGCGCGATGAAGTCCTTGTCGTCGCGGATCATCAGTGCCGGCTCGCCGGTGGAAGGCGCGAAGGCCTTGATGCCGTGCTCCTTGCCGTCGAAGGTGGCGTGGAGCGTGCAGTTGCCGCGGCAGACGAAGCCGTGACCGCCGCCGTACAGGAATGCGTTCTGGCCCCACTCGGTATGCCGGCGCAGCACCAGCCGCACGCGGTCGTTGCCGGAGGGCTGGCTGGAATAGATGGTGGCGGTCGACTGGGTGCCGCCCTGCATCGGCGAGACCTGGTAGCTCCACAACGCATCGAGGCGGCGCTTCTCGCTCTCGGTCTTCCAGCGCTTCTCGATCGCCGGCAGGGTCTGCTCGACTTCCTTCGCGGCGGCGCTGTCCGGGTAACGGTCGAGGATGTCGTGGCCCATGGTCACAGTCATCTCGTCGTTGTGGATGCGCTGCAACTGGCGGTAGGTATCGAGCTTGCGCGCGGCTTCGTCGTTCTGCGCCGTGGCCGCCGGCGCCGCTGCCTGCTCCTGGTCCTGCGAGTTGCAGCCGGCCAGCGCCAGCACGCCGCACAGCACGGCCACGGATGGGTGGAAAGTCAGCTTCATCGGCGCGCTCCTTGGCGAGGGAAAGGCCCTAGCGTGGAGCGGGCGGGCGGACCGTGCAAGCACAGGGCACCTTCGAGGGGAAACCGCTCAGGCCGTCGCCGGCGCCTCGCCGAAGCGTTCGCGCAATTGCGCGCGGTAGCGCCGGCTGCACGGGATGGCGGCACCGTCGCGCAGCTTCAGCCGTGCGTCGCCGGTGTCCAGCGGCTCGATCTCGGCCAGGAAGTCGAGGTTGACGAAATAGCTGCGGTGCACGCGCACGAAGCGCGCCGGATCCAGCCGCTCCTCGATCGCCGCCATGGTGGTGCGCAGCGGGTAGTCGCGCCCGTGCACGTGCAGGTTCACGTAGTTGCCCGCGGCCTGCAGCCACTCGATCTCGCGCGCGTTGAGCAGGAACTCCTTGCCGACCTTGCG
Source organism: Frateuria sp. YIM B11624 (assembly GCF_049727805.1). NCBI lineage: Bacteria > Pseudomonadati > Pseudomonadota > Gammaproteobacteria > Lysobacterales > Rhodanobacteraceae > Frateuria > Frateuria sp. YIM B11624. The sequence goes on along the minus strand of NZ_JBCNYA010000021.1, from coordinate 26,501 downwards.
CACCAGGAAGCGCTCGGGCCGCTCCACCGGTTCCACCGGCGGGCCCTCGTCGGGCGCCGACAGCAGCCGCGCCTCGCCCTGCCAGCGCACCAGCCACAGCCGTGACAGGCACAGGAGGGCGATGATGATGAAGTAGCTGCGGAAGTCCTTCAGGTATTCGTAGCCCAGGCTTTCCCACCACGGGCTGTAGTAGCGGTAGCGCCCGGCGCCGGCGAGGTCGTAGACCAGCGAGCGCAGCGCCACCATGCCGCCCACGTGCACCAGGCTGAACGGCACCGTCGCCAGCAGGTGCCAGGGCAGGCTGCGCCGCCAAGTGTCGAAGCGGAACGGCCAGCGCCGCTCCACGGCCAGGATCGCCGGCACCAGCGCGAGGATCGTCAGCGAGCTGGTCCACTCCCACACCCACGGCTCCCAGGCGGCGGTGTGCGCGTTGTCGATCTGCGCCACCATGCTGTTGAACACGGTGTTGAGCAGCGCCAGCAGCACCCAGAACGCGATCTCGGCCGGTTTGCGCCAGCGCTGGAAATCCCGGTAGTCGAGGCTGGCGGTGGGAGGCATCCGGTGATTCTAGTGACTCGACCCTCGGCTGGCGCGAGGCGGGCTGCCCACGCGGCTGGTCCCCGGCGACCCGCGATTCGTCCCGGCGTGCCGGCGGCCGGTCACTCTCCCTCTCGCGATGCCGGCCGGCGGGACGTACGGTGTCGCCCTTCCACGGAGGAGACGCCATGAAACGCCGCGACCTGCTGAAAGCCGCCCTCACCCTGCCGCTGCTGCCCCTGCTGGCGCGCGGCGCACAGGCCCTGCCCGCCACGGTGGCCGGCGCGCTGCGCGCACGGGTGCGCCCCGGCCAGGCCGGCTGGCCGGCGCCGGCCGAGTGGGAGGCGCTCAAGCGTGCAGTCGGCGGGCGGCTGCTCACCCCGGTATCGCCCTTTACCGGCGGACCGGGCACGGCGGCCTATGCGCAGGCGTCCCGGCAGTTGCGCAACCCCTTCGCGCTGGGCGACGACCCGGCACTGACCCAGACCAGCGGCTGGTCCGGCGCCTGGGCCTCCCGCCCCAGCGCGTACGCAGTTGCCGCCGAGTCGGCGGCCGACGTGGCCGCCGCGGTGGATTTCGCGCGCCGGCACCGGCTGCGGCTGGTGGTCAAGGGCGGCGGGCACAGCTACCAGGGCACCTCCAACGCGGCCGACTCGCTGCTGGTATGGCCGCGCCGGATGAACCGGGTGATCCTGCACGACGCCTTCGTGCCGCAGGGCGGCGAGGGCAAGGTGGCGCCGCTGCCAGCGGTCAGCGTGCAGGCCGGCGCGATGTGGATCGACGTCTACCACGCGGTGACCACGCTCGGCGGCCGCTACGTGCAGGGCGGCGGCTGCACCACGGTGGGCGTGGCGGGGCTGGTGCAGAGCGGCGGCTTCGGCAGCTTCTCCAAGGGCTTCGGCACGGCCGCGTCCAACCTGCTCGAAGCGGAGGTGGTCACCGCCGACGGCGCGGTGCTCGTGGTCAACGAGCATGCCCATCCGGAACTGTTCTGGGGCCTCAAGGGCGGTGGCGGCGGCAGCCTGGGGGTGGTCACCCGGCTGACCCTGCGCACGTTCGAGCTGCCGCCGTTCTTCGGCGCCATGTTCGGCACCATCAAGGCCTCGTCCGACCAGGCGTTCCGGGCACTGGTGGCGCGCGCGGTGGCGTTCTACCGGGACGCGCTGTTCAATCCGCACTGGGGCGAGCAGATGTCGTTCGCCCCGGACAACACGCTCTCGATCATGATGGTCTTCCAGGGCCTGACCCAGGCGCAGGCCGAGCAGGCATGGAAGCCGTTCTTCGACTGGGTGCGCGCCCGTGGCGACTACAGCTTCGCCGAGCCGCCGCGCACGCTGGCGTTGCCGGCGCGGCATTTCTGGGACGCGGACTTCTTCCGCCAGCACGCGCCGCAACTGATGGTCAACGACGACCGCCCCGGCACACCCTCCTACCACATGGTGTGGAAGGGCGACCGCGGCCAGGTCGGCTGGTTCATCCACGGCTACCAGTCGGCCTGGCTGCCGGCCGCGTTGCTGGCGCCCGGGCGGCAACCGGCCTTGGCCGACGCGCTGTTCGCCGCTTCGCGCCGGCATGCCTTCGAACTGCATTTCAACAAGGGCATGGCCGGCGGCGAACCCGGCGCGATCGCACGCACGCGCGACACCGCCATGAATCCGCAGGTGGCCGACGCCTTCGCACTGGCGATCTGCGCCGACGGCAGCGGCCCGGCCTTTCCGGGCATGCCCGCGCCCGACCTGGCGCAGGCGCGGCGCAACGCTGCCGCGATCGACCAGGCGATGGACGCGCTGCGCGCGGTAGCGCCCGACGCCGGTTCCTACGTGTCCGAGAGCGACTATTTCCTGCGCGACTGGCAACAGGGTTTCTGGGGGACGAACTATGCGCGCCTCCTGCGCGCCAAGCGCCGCTACGACCCGGAAGGCCTGTTCTTCGTGCACCACGGGGTGGGCAGCGAGGGCTGGGACGAGGGCGGCTTCACGCGCGCCGGATAGCTCAAGACCACGACGGCGCGTCCGCGTCGACGTGCTCGATCCGCTCGATCTGGTCGAACCACACGTAGCGCTTCCATTCGGAGATGCCTGGCCGTTCCAGATGCACCACGCCGTTGCTGCCCTCGTTGCCGTCGCCGTCGAAGTATTCCTGCACGGTCGGGCGGGCGGCCACCACGCCGTCGCAGGTGCTGCCGTCGGCCAGGTGCAGGCGCACCCGCGCGCCGTTCTGCAGGTGCTCGACCAGGCCGTTGAAGCGGGCGATGGTGGGCTGGTCGGTGTAGACGTGTTCGGCCTGGCGGCCCATGGCGCGTCTCCTGCTGCGGCGATGGGACGAACCTAGGGCGGCAATGGGCAAGCAGCCGTGAAACCCGCGACGGGCGGCTCGTGCGCCGATCCCGCCTGCGGCGATAATTCCGCCTTCACCCCCGGGAATCCCCATGCCCACCGATTCGCTGCTCAAGCACCGCGCGTTCGTGCAGTTCTGGTTCGCCCGCATCGCCTCGGGCTTCGGTTTCCAGATGCTCTCGGTGGCGGTGGCCTGGCAGATCTACGCGATCACCAGCCGTGCGCTGGACCTGGGCCTGATCGGCCTGGTGCAGTTCTTTCCCTCGGTGCTGCTGGCGCTGCCGGCCGGGCACGTGGCCGACCAGTTCGAGCGTCGCCGCGTGGTGCTGACCGGCCAGGTGGTCGAGTGGTGCGCGATCGTCCTGCTGGCGCTGCTGAGCTTCCTGCACCGCATCGACGAGCTGGGCATCCTGGCGCTGGTGTTCGTGATCAGCACGGCCAAGGCGTTCGAGTCGCCTTCGATGTCCTCGTTGCTGCCGGCGCTGGTGCCGCCGGCGATCCTGCCGCGCGCGGTGGCGGTGAGCGGCTCGGCCTTCCAGATGGCGATGGTGCTGGGGCCGGCGGTGGGCGGCCTGCTCTACGTGGCCGGCCCCGGCGCGGTGTACGCCACGGCCGCGGGACTGTACCTGGTCGCCGCCACGCTGATGGCGCTGCTGCGCTACGAGCAGAGCCCGCCGAAGCGCGAACCGGCCACGCTCAAGTCGCTGTTCGCCGGCGTGCACTTCATCCGCGAGCGCAAGGACGTACTCGGCGTGATCTCGCTGGACCTGTTCGCCGTGCTGTTCGGCGGGGCGACCGCGCTGCTGCCGATCTTTGCCAAGGACATCCTGCACACCGGCCCGTGGGGCCTGGGCCTGCTGCGCGCGGCGCCGGCGGTGGGCGCGCTCTTGATGTCGTTCGTCCTGGCGCGGCACGACCTTACCCGCCGCGTGGGCATGATCATGTTCGGCTCGGTGGCCGGCTTCGGCGTGGCCACGCTGGTGTTCGCGCTGTCCTCGTGGATGTGGCTGTCGCTCGTCGCTCTGTTTGCCGGCGGCGCGTTCGACATGGTGAGCATGGTGATCCGCGGCTCGATGGTGCAGCTGGACACGCCCGATGCCATGCGCGGGCGGGTCAATGCGGTCAACTCGATCTTCATCAACACCTCCAACCAGTTGGGCGAGTTCGAGTCGGGCCTGGTCGCGGCCTGGCTGGGCGCGGTGGGCGCCGCGGTGGTGGGCGGCGTCGGCACGCTGCTGGTGGTGGGGCTGTGGATGGGCATGTTCCCGGGCCTGCGCCGGCGCCAGCGGCTGCACGTCGAGCCGGAGGCGATCGGCGCAGCCGAGGAGACGGCCGCCAAGACGCTTTAACATGGAGCGTCCCCCCCCGGGAGCCTGTCGTGATCATCCGCTCGCCCGACGCTTTCCTCGACGCCTTCGCGGCCCTGCCGCCGCTGCCGGACGCCCGCGCCACGGCGCGTGCGGCTTTCCTGCTCGCGCCGGCGGAGTTCGCGCTGGCCGCCGAATCGGCCAGCGACAACCGCTACATGGACATGGACGAACGCGTCGACCCGCTGCGCGCACTGGCCCAGCACGCGGCGCTGGCGCAGGCGCTGCGCGCCGACTGCCCGGTGGTCACCTTTCCGGGCGACGCCACCACGCCCGACGCGGTGTTCCCCAACAACGTGTTCGCCACCGCGCCGGGCCGGCTGGTGGTGGGGCGCATGCGCCACGCGGTGCGCCGGCGCGAGGCGGAGCGCCGCGACGTGCGCGAGTTCTTCGCCCGGGTGCTGGGCTACGAGGAGATCGACCTGTCCTCGCGCAACGACTGCGTGGCCGAACTGACCGGCGCGCTGGTGATCGACCGCGCCCGCGGCATCGGCTACTGCGGCCTGTCCGAACGTTGCGACGAGGCCGGCGCGCGCGCCATGCACGAAGCGTTCGGCCTGCGCCTGACCTTCTGCTTCCCGCTGGCCACGGGCGAATACCACACCAACGTGGTGCTGGCGCTGCTGGCCGGCCGCGCGGCGATCCTCGCGCCCGACGGGTTCGCCGAGGCCGCCGTGCCGCGGGCGATCGCCCGGGCCTACGGCGAGCGCGCGCTGTGGCTCACGCCGGCGCAGAAACAGGCCTTCGCCGGCAACGCGATCGCGCTGGCCGACGACCGGGTGTGGATGAGCGCCGCGGCCGCGAATGCGTTGACCGACGCCCAACGCCAGGCGCTGGCCGGCTGGGGTTTCCGCCTCGGCGCGGTCGAGCTGGACGAGATCGAGAAAGCGGGTGGCAGCCTGCGCTGCTGCGTGGCGGAAATCTTCTAAGGACGACACCGATGACCCTGACCTTCCTGCGCCTTGCCGGCGCCAGCCTGCTCGCCCTCGCCGCCCTGCCCGCCGCGCGCGCGACGCAGGGGCCTTCCATCCAGGTCAGCTTCAGCGCCAGGGCGCATGCGCAGCCGATCACCGGGCGCGTCTACGTCGCGATCAGCCGCAGCAACGACAAGCCGCCGATCGAGCAGACCGACATCACCGGCGTGCCGCTGTTCGGCCACGACGTCAGCGCGCTGGCGCCCGGCCAGGCCGCGACCATCGACGCGGACGATTTCGGTGCTCCCCTCACCAGTCTTCGCCAGCTGCCGGCGGGCGACTACTGGATGCAGCCCTTCGTCAATGTCTATACCGAGTTCAAGCGCGCCGACGGGCATACCGTGTGGCTGCACATGGACCAGTGGGAAGGCCAGGACTTCAAGCGTTCGCCGGGCAACCTCTACGGCAAGCCGGTGAAGGTGCACTACGACCCGGCATCGCCGAAGCCGGTGGCGCTGGTCGCCGACCAGGTCATCCCGCCGATCGCGTTCCCGAAGGACACGCCCTACGTCAAGCGCTTCCGCATCAAGAGCAAGCTGCTGAGCGCCTGGTGGGGCCATCCGATCTATCTGGGCGCCACCGTGCTGCTGCCGAAGGACTACGACAAGCACCCGGGCGTGCGCTACCCGGTGATCTACGAGCAGGGTCATTTCTCCACCCGCGCGCCGGGCGGCTTCGATCGCCCGAAATCGGACTTCCGCGACTACTGGCTGGCCGACGGCACGCCGCGCTACATCATGGTCAGCCTGCAGCACCCCTCGCCCTACTACGACGATTCCTACGCGGTGAACTCGGCCAACGAGGGCCCCTACGACGACGCCATCCACCAGGAGCTGCTGCCGCAGGTGGAAAAGCGCTTCCGCATCATCGACCAGCCGTGGGCGCGCATCCTCGAAGGCGGCTCGACCGGCGGCTGGATCGCGATGGCGCAGATGATCTTCCACCCCGACTTCTACGGAGCCACCTTCGCCTCCTGCCCCGACGCGCTGGATTTCCGCCACCACCAGGTGGTGAACATCTACGACGACGCCAACGCCTACTGGCTGGACAAGGGCTGGGTGAAGGTCGAGCGCGTGGACACGCGCCAGCCCGACGGCAACGTCGAGGCGATGATGAAGGACGAGAACTGGTACGAGCTGGCCGTGGGCGACCACAGCCGTTCCGGCGGCCAGTGGGACATCTGGGAGGCGGCCTTTGGCCCGGTCGGCGCCGACGGCTACCCGCAGCGGCTTTGGGACAAGCGCACTGGCGTGATCGACCACGAAGTCGCGCAGTACTGGAAGGCGCACTTCGACCTGCGTCACCTGCTGCAGTCGCAGTGGGCTACGCTGGGGCCGAAGCTGACCGACAAGATCCACATCTACGTCGGCGACGCCGACACCTACAACCTCAACATGGGCGTGCGCGCGATGGACGCGTTCCTGAAGGACGCGCACAACCCGGCCTTCCGCGGGACGATCACCTACCAGCCGATGGCGCCGCACTGCTGGGGACCGCGCGGCAAGGAGCTGATCGATACGGTGACCCGCTACATCGACAGCCATGCGCCGGCCGGTGCGGACCGCAGCAGCTGGCGCTACTGAGTCTGCGGCCGCGCTCGCATGGCCGCGGGCGTGGCTGGCGCATCCTCGCGAAGCCAGCCAGCCGGAGGCGGCAGCAGCACGCCGGCGGACGGCTCCGCCCGGTGAGGCAAGCCTGAATCCCGCACCGCATTTTCGACGCCTCTCTCACGCCGCGGCCGTCAGGCTGGGGCCTCGACGCACAGGAGGCACCATGAACCGAACCCGCGATATCGAACAGCGCTTCGACGGCGCCAGCGAGCGCGTGCGCGACCGCGTGCGCCAGTACGCCAACGGCACGGCCGACACGGCCAACAACCTGATCGAGCGTGGCCGCCGCATGACCACGCGCCTGGGCCGCCGCGGCACCGGCTACGGCAAGCAGCTCTCGCACATGGCCGAGGACCTGGCCGACGAGGCCAGCTACCAGTACCGCCGCATGCGCCGCCATGCCAGCCGGCATCCGGTGGCCACGGTCGCGGTGGTGGCCGGCACGGTCGGCGCGTTCCTGCTGCTGCGCAGGCTGCTGCGCAGCGACGAGGACTAGGCGCAAGCCGGGACGCACTCTGGCTACCCTCGCCCTTTCGGGCGAGGGTCAGGGTGAGGGCCGTTCCTGCGAAAGACCCTCCCGGTTCATGCCCACATGTGCGGCTCCGGCACCGTCGGCGTGTGCGGATCGATCGGCGGCACCTCCGGCTGCTGCGGACGGCCCGGATCGATGGGATCGCGAGGCGGCGGAGGTGGCGGATCCTGCTGCGGATGTTCCGGCTCGCCGGGCGGACCGTTGAGGAACCAGTCCGCGCGTTCGCGGAGCGCATCGGTAATGGGCGCGCCGGCGCCCTTGATCGACGAAAACATATGAACCTGCGTCTGGCTGCGTGTGCCCGCAGTATCGAAAGACCGCCGTACGCGGCGCGCGAAAGGCCCGTTCACTTTGCGCGTGCGCCCCGAAGCCTCGTGCCTGCGCCTTGAAGCCTACTCCCTTGCGGAGAGAGGGTTTGGGTGAGGGGCCGGGGCTCGCCGAGAGATGGTCCCTGCCTCCACGCCGCAAAAAGGCGGCACGCACACGGTAGTCCGTCGCCCGAGCGCCCCTCGCCCGAGCCTCCTGGAGGGGAGAATGAGAGGTCATCTCGCAGCATGGCGTCGGGTGCGGGGTAAGCTTGGGCGTTCGTCGCCACCTCTCTGCCCATGTCCTCCAACAGCGTCACCTTCCACCACCCGGTCGCCTTCTGGTCCGGCTGCGCCTGCGTGATCGCCGGCGTGCTGGCGCACCTGCCGATGCTGGCGATGGCCGCGCCGATGCACTACCGCCTGGCCGGCATGCCGATGGACAACCTGATGCTCACCGGCATGGCGCTGGTGCCGCTGGGCGTGCTGCTGGCCGGCTACGGCCTGATGCCGCGGCTGGCGCAGATGCGCCGCACGCTGCACGCCGATACCAGCCCGCTGCCGTTTCACGTGGCCGACCACGTGCCGCTCAACCGCGAGCACTGGAAGCTGGTGGGCGTGCTGACCATGGCGCTGGCGGTGGACGTGATGAAGCCGGCGACGATCGGCTTCGTGATGCCGGGCATGTCGGCCGAGTACGGCATCAGCGCGGCCACCGGTGGACTGCTGGCGCTCTCGGCGCTGATCGGCACCACGGTCGGTTCGGTCGTGTGGGGGCGCCTGGGCGACCTGTTCGGCCGGCGCGCCACCATCCTGCTCTCGGCGCTGATGTTCATGGGCACCTCGATCTGCGGCGCGATGCCCTCGTTCGGCTGGAACCTGGTGATGTGCTTCATGATGGGCGCGGCCGCCGGCGGCATGCTGCCGATCACCTTCACGCTGATGGCCGAGACCATTCCGACCGCGCATCGCGGCTGGCTGCTGGTGGCGCTCGGCGGCGTCGGCACCTCGGCCGGCTACCTGCTCGCCTCGGGCGCGGCGACGCTGTTCGAACCGGCCTACAGCTGGCGCGCGCTGTGGCTGCTCAACCTGCCTACCGGCGCACTGATCGTGCTGCTCAACCGCTACATTCCCGAGTCGCCGCGCTTCCTGGCCCTGGCCGGGCTGGAAGCGCAGGCGCGCGAGGTGCTGCGCAGGTTTTCCGGCGACCAGCCGCCGGTGCGCGAGGCGGCGCCGTTGCCGGCGGAGGCGCACGCGCACGGCGCCGCGCGCATCGGCATGCGCCAGTTGCTGCGCGGGCGGCATGCGGCGATCACCTGGGGCCTGATGGTCTGCGCGGTGGCCTGGGGATTGGCCAACTTCGGCTTCCTGCTGTGGCTGCCGGCCAACCTGGTCACGCTCGGCGTCGATGCGCAGGCCAGCGCCGCGTTGCTGGCACGCTCGGCGGTACTCGCGCTGCCGGGCATCGCGGTTGTTGTGGCCTGCTACCAGCGCTGGAGCAGCATCCGCACGCTGGTGCTGTTCATCGCGCTGACGGCGGCATCGCTGCTGCTGTTCTTCGCGATCGGCTGGATGGGGCTGCGTTCGAATGGGCTGACCACCGCCGCTACGGTGGCGCTGCTGCTCAGCATCAGCGGCGTGATCGCGACGCTGATCCCGTATGCCGCGGAGATCTACCCGGTGCACCTGCGCAGCACCGGGTCCGGGTTGATCGCCGGCAGCTCCAAGCTGGGCGGCATCCTCGGCGCGCTGCTGGGCGTGTTCGGACTGTTCGAGCACTTCATGCTGTCGGCGCTGCTGATCGCGCTGCCGATGGGGCTGGCGGCCTGGCTGCTGGCGCGGCGCGGGATCGAAACGCGCGGGCATGGGCTGGAGGCGATCCAGCAGGTGCTGTCCGAGTAGGGGTCGGCAGGCCCCTTCGGTTCCGCTGCGCTACGCTCAGGGCGAGCAGCGGCTTCTTCCAACGTTCTGCTGGCGTTGAGACATCGCGTTGTCCGTCGCTCTTGCGGGACGCCTCCGCGAGCCCCGGCCCCTCACCCCAACCCTCTCCCCGCAGGGGAGAGGGAGCTGTTCGAGGCGGTCAGACCGTCAGCGGGTTGGGCTTGGCCGGATCGAGCTTGTACTCCTTGATCGCGCGCGCCACGTCCTTGGCGTTGACCAGGCCGTCCTTCGCCAGCGAGGCGAGCGCGGCGTGAGCGATCCAGTAGCGGTCGACCTCGAAGAAGTCGCGCAGGTGCGCGCGGGTGTCCGAGCGGCCGTAGCCGTCGGTGCCCAGCACCGCGTAACGCATGCCGTCGGGCATGAAGGCGCGGATCTGGTCGGCGTACTCGCGCACGTAGTCGGTCGCCGCGATCGCCGGGCCGGAGCGGCCCTGCAGCAGCTGCGTCACGTACGGCAGGCGCTGTTCGGCTTCCGGATGCAGGCGGTTCCAGCGTTCGGCGTCGAAGCCATCCCGACGCAGTTCCGAGAAGCTCGGGCACGACCAGATGTCGGCGGCGACGCCGAAGTCCTTCTCCAGCAGCTCGGCCGCCGCGATCACCTCGCGCAGGATGGTGCCGGAGCCGAGCAGTTGCACGCACGGGGCCTTGGCCTTCTTGCCCTTGCCGTTGCCCTGGCCGACGCCGGAGTCGCGGAACAGGTACATGCCCTTGATGACGCCTTCCTCGCATCCCTTCGGCAGCTCCGGGTGCTCGTAGTTCTCGTTCATCACGGTGATGTAGTAGTACACGTCCTCCTGCTCCTGCAGCATGCGGCGGGTGCCGTCCTGCAGGATGACCGCGATCTCGTAGGAGAAGGTCGGGTCGTACGACTTCACGTTCGGGATCGCGCCGGAGAGCAGGTGCGACTGGCCGTCCTCGTGCTGCAGGCCTTCGCCGTTGAGCGTGGTGCGGCCGGAGGTGCCGCCGATCAGGAAGCCGCGCGCGCGCATGTCGCCGGCGGCCCAGGCCAGGTCGCCGATGCGCTGGAAGCCGAACATCGAGTAGTAGATGAAGAACGGCAGCATCGGCTGGTTGCTGATCGAGTAGCTGCTGGCCGCGGCCATCCACGAGGCCATGCCGCCGGCCTCGCTGATGCCCTGCTGCAGCACCTGGCCCTTCTGGTCCTCGCGGTAATACAGCAGCTGGTCGGCATCCTGCGGCCGGTACTTCTGGCCGAACGGCGCGTAGATGCCGATCTGGCGGAACATGCCTTCCATGCCGAAGGTGCGCGCCTCGTCGGCCACGATCGGCACCACGCGCGGGCCGATCGCCTTGTCGCGCAGCAACAGGTTCATGCCGCGCACCAGCGCCATGGTGGTGGAGATCTCGCGCTCGCCGGTACCGGCGGTGATCTGCGCGAAGGCCGACAGATCCGGCGCCTTCAACTGCACGTCGGTCTTGCGCCGGCGCTGCGGCAGGAAGCCGCCCAGCGCGCGGCGGCGCTCGAGCATGTACTCGACTTCCGGCGAGTCCTTGCCCGGATGGAAGTACGGCACCTCGTCCAGCTTGTCGTCCGCCACCGGGATGTTGAAGCGGTCGCGGAAGGCGCGGATCGAGTCGGTATCGAGCTTCTTCTGCTGGTGGGTCGGGTTCTGCGATTCGCCCGAACCCAGGCCCATGCCGTAGCCCTTGACCGTCTTGGCCAGGATCACCGTGGGCATGCCCTTGGTGTTCACCGCCGCGTGGTAGGCCGCGTAGACCTTGTGCGGGTCATGGCCGCCGCGGTTGAGGCGCCAGATGTCGTCGTCGGACAGGTTGGCGACCATCTCGCGCGTCTGCGGGTACTTGCCGAAGAAATGCTCGCGCGTGTAGGCGCCGCCGAAGGCCTTGCAGGCCTGGTACTCGCCGTCGAGCGTTTCCATCATCAGCTTGCGCAGCACGCCGTCGTTGTCGCGCGCCAGGAGCGGATCCCAGTAGGAACCCCAGATCAGCTTGATCGCGTTCCAGCCGGCGCCGCGGAAGACGCCCTCCAGCTCCTGGATGATCTTGCCGTTGCCGCGCACCGGGCCGTCCAGGCGCTGCAGGTTGCAGTTGATCACGAACACCAGGTTGTCCAGACCTTCGCGGCCGGCCAGCGAGATGGCGCCCAGCGACTCGGGCTCGTCGCACTCGCCGTCGCCCATGAAGCACCAGATCTTGCGGTCGGTCTTGGGGATCAGCCCGCGGTGCTCGAGGTACTTCCAGAACTGCGCCTGGTAGATCGCCTGGATGGGACCTAAGCCCATCGACACCGTCGGTACCTGCCAGTAGTCGGGCATCAGCCACGGGTGCGGGTAGGAGGACAGCGCGCGGCCCTTGCCGACCACTTCCATGCGGAACAGGTCGAGCTGGTCTTCGGCCAGGCGCCCTTCGAGGAACGAGCGGGCGTAGATGCCCGGGCTGGAGTGGCCCTGATGGAACACCAGGTCGCCCGGGTGCTCGGCCGAGGGCGCGCGCCAGAAATGGTTGAAGCCCACGTCGTAGAGCGTGGCCGACGAGGCGAAACTCGCGATGTGCCCGCCCAGCTCGCCCGGCTTGCGGTTGGCGCGCACCACCATCGCCATCGCGTTCCAGCGGATCAGCGAGCGGATGCGCCACTCCATCGCCGCGTCGCCCGGGCTCTTGGCCTCGTTGGCGGGGGCGATGGTGTTGACGTACTCGGTGGTCGGGTCGAACGGCAGGTAGCCGCCGGAACGGCGGGTGGAATCGACCATGCGCTCGAGCAGGTAATGCGCGCGCTCGGTGCCGTCGTGCTGGATGACCGCGTTGAGCGATTCGACCCATTCGCGGGTTTCGGTGGGGTCGAGATCCTGATTCAGGACGTCATCGAGCTGATCCATGAAGCTTCTCCGCGGCGCGCCATCGGCGCCTTTCTATTCGACGTGTGGGGACTCCCGATTCTAGCCCCGCCGCGGGTGGGGTCGCCATACGGCAGCCGCGACAGGCATGGCCGGAGCTCCGCCGCGCACGCCGCGGATGGCCCTGGACACCGGAAGAGGGATCGATCGAGCGGCCTGCCGCGTGGCGTGAGCTGTCGTCGGCCCGCTGGGGCAAGCCGCGGCGCGCGACGCCCCGGGCCTAGCGGCCGTAGAGCCCGAACCAGCGCCGCGGCACGAACAGCTTGAGCGCGCGCTCGGCGCTCTTGCGGCGCAGGCCCAGGTGCAGCAGGCCGCGGCCGATCGGTTTGAGCCAGTGGTGGCGGGCCTTGTGCAGCAGCGCCTCGCGCGCGTCCGCCTCGATCCGGTACATCGCCACCACGTCGCGCGCCAGCGCGCGCCGGCGCGGCGACAGTTCCGGCAGCCGCGCCAGGCAGTGTTCCAGGTCGTCGGCGGTGCCGCGATAGAAGCGGATGGTGCGTTCGTAGCGGCGCTGCATGCGCAGCTTCGGCGGCTCGTGGCGCGCGAACACGCCGGCGCTGACGCTCTCGGCATGCTGGCGGTACTGGATCAGCGGCTGGCGCAGGTTGAGGCATTCGCCGAGCAGCGCACCGCGCAGGCTCAACGCGTTGTCCTCGATCGGCCCGAGCAGGGGCCCGAAGCGCTCGAACACCTCGCGGCGGAACGCCAGGGTGGCGCCCAGCAGCCCGATCAGGCGGCCGATGCTTATGTAGTAGTCCAGCCCGAACACCTCGGGGCGCGGGCGGAACGAGACCTCGCGGGCATGGCCGTCCTCGTCGATGCCGTCGAAGTCGCTGCCGAGCACGGTCGCGCGTGGCCGGCTGCGGAACGCCTCGAGGATGGTCGCCACGCGGTGCGGGTAGGAGATGTCGTCGCCCGCCATCATCACGACGATATTGCCGGTGGTCAGCGGCACGGTGGCGTTGACGTGCGCCGCCACGCCCAGGTTGCGCTCGTTGCGGCGCACGCTGACGCGGTGCGGGCCGCGGTAGTTGGCCACCATCTCCTGCGCCAACTCGAAGGTGCCGTCGTCGGAACAGTCGTTGGAGACGATGATCTCGCACGGCACCGTCTGCGCCAGCGCCGACTCCAGCGCAGCACGGATGTAGGGCGCATCCCGGTAGCAGAGCAGCAGGATGCTGACGGACAGTGCGGTATCAGACATGGTTCACCCGACCCAACGATGCGTTCCCGACGCCGCTCCGTGGCCGCTTACCTGCCTTCCCATTGCCGGATCGCCAACGGCGGCAGCGCCGCCTGCGCCTGTGCGCCTGCCGGGTCCGTGCCGCCCGCAGGTGCTTGTCATGTGCTACGGATCGACAACATCCGCGTTCGTCCAGGCCTCTTCATCCTCCGGGTGGACGCCCCGCGTCCGCCCCGCAAGCCGGGCGCGCGACGCGGAGCATACGCCCTACCGGGCGGGGATGCTCGGATCCATGCTGCACGGGCGCTGCGCGAACGCCAGAGCCAAAAAAGACGCTGATGTCCGCCCGCGGCGCCGGCCTACCCCTGGCGCATGCTCCGCCAGGCTTCGGCGCCGGTGGTGCGGCCGCTGCCGCGCAACTGCGCGTCCACTGCCGCGATCGCGGTCATGTTGACCGTGCGGCGCACGGTGGAGGCCGGGGTGAGGATGTGCGCGCTCTTGTCCACGCCCATCAGGATCGGGCCGATCGCCACGCCGCCGGTCATCACCTTGACCATGTTGTAGACGATGTTGGCCGCGTCCAGGTTGGGCAGCACGAACAGGTTGGCGCGCCCGGCAAGCGTGCTGTTGGGAAAGATGCGCTGGCGCAGCGCGGCGTCCCAGGCGGTGTCGGCCTGCATCTCGCCGTCCACTTCCAGCCGCGGTGCGCGTTCGCGGATCAGCTGGTAGGCCTTGCGCATCTTCGCCGCGCTGGCGTTGTCGTGGCTGCCAAAGTTCGAATGCGAGAGCAGCGCGACCTTCGGCTCGATGCCGAACAGCTTCAGGCGGTAGCTCGCCTGCAGGGTGGCCTCGGCGATCTGCTCGGCGGTGGGATCGACCTGCACGTGGGTATCGACGAAGAACCAGGCGCCCAAGTCGTTGATCACGCCGGTCATCGCCGAGGTGCACTGCACGCCCGGATCCAGCCCGAACACGCTGCGCAGGTAGCCGAGCTTCTTGTGGTAGCGCCCGACCAGGCCGCAGATCATCGCGTCGGCTTCGCCGCGCTCGACCATCAGCGCGGCGATCAGCGTGGGCCGCGAGCGCAAGAGGTTCTTGGCCGCCGCCGGGGTGACGCCGCGGCGCTCGGTCAGCGTGTGGTACTGCTGCCAGTAGTCGTTGAAGCGCGGATCGTCGTTGATGTTGGTGAGCTCGAAATCCACGCCCTCGCGCATGCGCAGGCCGAGGCGCTCGATGCGTTGGGCGATCACCTCCGGCCGGCCGATCAGGATCGGGAAGGCGAGCTTCTCGTCGATCACCGTCTGCACCGCGCGCAGCACGGTCTCTTCCTCGCCCTCGGCGTAGACCACGCGCTTGACGTCCGAGCGGGCGCGCTCGTACACCGGCTTCATCAGCAGGCTGGTGCGGTAGATGAACTGGCCGAGCTTCTCGCGGTAGGCGTCCATGTCCGCGATGGGTCGGGCGGCCACGCCCGAATCCATCGCCGCCTGCGCCACCGCCGGCGCCAGCATCACCAGCAGGCGCGGGTCGAACGGGCGCGGGATCAGGTACTCGGCGCCGAACGACGGCACCTCGCCGCCGTAGGCGCCGGCGAGGTCGGAGGCTTCCATGCGCGCCAGTTCCGCGATCGCGCGCACGCAGGCGAGTTTCATCGCCTCGTTGATGCCGGTGGCGCCCACGTCCAGCGCGCCGCGGAAGATGTACGGGAAGCACAGCGCGTTGTTGACCTGGTTCGGATAGTCCGAACGGCCGGTGGCGACGATGCAGTCGGGCCGCACGCGCCTTGCGTCCTCCGGCAGGATCTCCGGGTTGGGATTGGCCAGCGCCAGGATGATCGGCCGCTCGGCCATGGTCGCGACCATCTCGGCCTTGAGGATGCCGCCGGCGGAGAGGCCCAGGAACACGTCGGCGCCGGCCACGATGTCGGCCAGCGTGCGCTTGTCGGTGTCGCGCGCGTAGCGCGCCTTGTCAGGGTCCAGGCCCTGGCGGCCGCTGTGGATCACGCCCTCGCGGTCGAACGCCAGGATGTTCTCCGGCTTCACGCCGAGCGCCACCAGCATGTCCAGGCAGGCGATGCCGGCCGCGCCGGCACCGGTGGTGGCCAGCCGGATGTCGCCGATCTGCTTGCCGACCACTTCCAGCGCATTGAGCACGGCGGCGCCGACGATGATCGCGGTGCCGTGCTGGTCGTCGTGGAAGACCGGGATGTTCATCCGCTCGCGCAGCTTGCGCTCGACGATGAAGCACTCCGGCGCCTTGATGTCCTCCAGGTTGATGCCGCCGAAGGTCGGCTCCATCGCCGCGATGATGTCGACCAGTTTGTCCGGGTCGCGTTCGTTCAACTCGATGTCGAACACGTCGATGCCGGCGAACTTCTGGAACAGCACGCCCTTGCCTTCCATCACCGGCTTGCCGGCGAGCGGGCCGATGTCGCCCAGGCCCAGCACCGCGGTGCCGTTGGTGATCACCGCCACCAGGTTGCCGCGCGCGGTCATCTCGCTGGCGGCGTGCGGGTTCTCGACGATCGCCTCGCAGGCATAGGCCACGCCCGGCGAATACGCCAGCGCCAGGTCGCGCTGGGTCACCATCGCCTTGGTCGCGGTGACCTTGATCTTTCCGGGCCGGGGGCAGCGGTGGTATTCGAGCGCGGCGTGGCGCAGGTCGTCGGGATGGGCCATGGGTGGCGGCTTTGTACGAGCGGAAGCGGCCTTACATGGTAGCGCAGCCGGGCGGGTAAACCCGCGACCGGGCCCCACGCGGCACGCCGCGAGCCGCCCCGGGCTAGGGCGGCACCGCCTGTTTGGTGGCCATGCCGCCGCCGCTTGCCGGCGTTCGGGCCAGTGCCAGCGACAGCTTCGCGAACACCCCGTCGAACGCCGGCGAGAGGTAGTCGGAGCCGAAAGTGGAGAGATGGTCATCGTCGCGGTACATGGGGTGGCCGGAGCGCACGACCAGGCAGTGCGTGCCGCACAGGTAGCGCGACGGGTCCACGAAGGCGACCCGCCCGTGCCGCGACAGGCGATCGAAGATCACGGTCACCTCGCGGGTGCGGTCGCGATAGGCGCCGAGGGTCGGCGACACCAGCGCATTGGTGTCGCGGCCGGTGAGCCGCGCGACCATGTAGGCCGCCGGCACGTCGTAGCCGATCTCGGGGATCGTGCGGACCAGCACGACCTGCTTGCCCAGCCGTTGCAACTGGCTGATCGTGCGCCGCAGACCGGTCTCGAAGATGGCGGCATTGCAACGATGCCCGTCGCCCTTGGCCTTCAGGTCCACCAGTCGCACCGCATGCCCCGACTCGTTGGTGTACCGCGTTCCGTCGGCCGACAGCGTCCAGCGCGCGGTGAGCAGCACGGTCCTGATCTGCGGCGCCTGCGACAGCATCCGCAGCACCGCCTGGTTGAAGGCATTGCACGAGGTGCGCCCGGCCCGGTCGACGCCCAGCAGCGGCGGGCAGGCGGAACGCGCGATGAACTTGCCGCGCAGGCCATGCCTGGCGGCGCTCTGGTTGACGCCGGCGGCAAGCGCGCGGGCGTGCGAGTCCCCCCACAGCATGAAGCTGGCCGCACCGCGGGAAACGCCCAGGTCGCAGAGACCATGCAGGCCGGCGCGGCTGTCGCGGCCATCTTCGCACTCGCCCCAGTGGTCCCAGGACGGATCGACGTCGGTCACGGCGCTGGCGAAGGGCCGCTGCGGCAGCCCGCGGCTCATCCACAAGGCGAGCCCGGTGCACAGCAGGATCGCAAGCGTACTGGCTGCCGCACCCAGCATCGGCGTGGTGCGCGCGAACAACTTCTTGGTGCGGAACGGCGCCTCGACGTATCTCCACGACAATACCGCCAGGGCGAAACTGGCCGCGATCATCAACGCCTGCCCAGCGGCGTCCGGCGCCCTGACCAGGTAGAGCCGGACGAACACGATCACCGGCCAGTGCCACAGGTACAGCGAATAGGACACCAGGCCGATGAAGACCACCGGCCGCAGGCTGAGGAGCCGCGAAACGGTCGGCGTGCCGCCGGTGCCGGCATGGATGATCAGGGCCGCGCCCAACGTCGGCACGGCCGCGGCCACGCCAGGGAAGTCCGTGTCCGGCGTATACAGGCATATCGCCCAGGCGATCAGAGCAGCGCCGAGCGCCGCGACGGCTTCCCGCGTACGGCGGGTGGTCGGCTCGGGCACCACCTTGAGCGACAGCACGCTGCCGATGAACAGCTCCCAGGCGCGCGTCGGAATCAGATAGAACGCCGCCGAGGCGTCTATGCGAGTGACCAACGCGCACGCGAGGAAGGAAAGCAGGCCCAGGCCAAGCAGCCAGCGCAGGTAACGGCGCGCGCCGAAGCGCGCGATCAGCAACACCAGCAGCGGGAAGAAGATGTAGTACTGCTCCTCCACCGCCAGCGACCAGGTATGCAGCAGCGGCTTGGTCTCGGCCGGACCATCGAAATAGCCCGACGTCAGGTAGAACAGCACGTTCGACGAGAACAGCGCGGTCGCCACGGCGCTGCCGCCCAGCTCCTCGAGGTCATGCGGCGTCAGCAGGAAGGCACCGGCCACCAGGGTGGCGAGCACGACCACCGCGAGCGCCGGCAGGATCCTTCGCGCACGCCGCTCGTAGAAGCTGGCGATGGAAAACCCGCCAGCCTCGACCTCGCGCACGATGATGGTCGTGATCAGGTAGCCGGAGATCACGAAGAAGATGTCGACGCCGACATAGCCGCCGCTGAAGAATCCGCTTCCCGCGTGGTAGAGCAGCAC
The DNA here is from genome assembly GCF_049727805.1 of Frateuria sp. YIM B11624. Classification (NCBI taxonomy): domain Bacteria; kingdom Pseudomonadati; phylum Pseudomonadota; class Gammaproteobacteria; order Lysobacterales; family Rhodanobacteraceae; genus Frateuria; species Frateuria sp. YIM B11624. The sequence continues at coordinate 8,086 of NZ_JBCNYA010000021.1, read as the reverse complement.
TGAGAGGACAGCCACCGCTCGCAGGCCGTCGATGTCGGCTCGGTATTTTGGAATCATCCCTCGCTACGCTCGCTCGGGCGGTGACGGGCGAAGCGGGTGATGTAGCGGGCCGGTTGTCGTGTCGCGGTGAAAGCGGCACCGACCATTCCGCCGCAATCGCGGGCCTGGCTCAGAGACGCAACGACAATTCGTCGGCCTGCACCTGGCCCATGTGGATGCCGTTGACGAACAGCGAGAACGCCAGTTTTCCCGCCAGGCCATGCACGTGCTGCATCCACGGCGGCAGCCAGCGCGGCGGCTTGAGCGTGCCGGTCGCGAAGTGCGGTTGCAGCGCGATCACGTCGTGCAGTGCCAGCTTGCCGGCGAACAGGTAGCGCAGCAGATCCATGCGCTGCTGCTTGAACGCCCAGCGGAAGAAGGTGTGCACGGTGAGCAGGCCGGACAGGTAGACATTGTCCTTCGCAAACGCCGCGCCGCCGGTCACCGGCACGCCGCGGAAGACCCGCTGCGCCGAGTGGAAACTGTCGGCCGCGCCCTGGCCGCAATGGCGGAAGTACTTGTAGACCTCGACGAAGTCGGCGCCGTTGAGCGCCATGTCGATGGCCAGGATGCGCAGGCTGATGCGCTTCAGGCGCGCGATGTCGATGGCACCGGACATCAGCTCGGCGAATACCGCCAGCCCTTCCTGCGTGGCGGTGACGCGCGGCGAGGTGCGCGCCAGCGAGGCCAGCCACGGCTGCTCGCGGCCGTTCAGCGCGGTCAGCGAATGCACGAAGGCCTCGTGCGCCAGCAACTGGTGGCGGTCGTACTCGCTGAAGCAGGCGCCGCCGCGCAGTCGGATGCGGGTGGCGCCGGCGGCGGCCTTGGCGGTCAGTTCCGGGTCCACCAGCACCGCGATCCGGCCGGGGCCGAAGAAGTCGTCCAGCGTGCGCACCAGGTCGGCGCGCAACGCCTCGGCCGGGATGTCGGTGGTGACGTCGTCGGCGAGCAGGTCGGCGCCCAGCTCGTCGGACAGCTCGACGAAATAGCGCGCGGCATCCAGGTTGCTGTTCTGGCTGCCCGGTATCGCGTCGCCGGGCCGGCCGTACAGCGCGATCGAGGGCGCGGTGACGCCGGCGCTGCCGACCGCTTCCAGCATTTCGGTGGCAACGCGCCAGGAGGCGGCGGTGCGGCACAGGTAATCGCCGATCGGATCGCCGGCCAGCAGGGTCTCGGCCTCGCGCTCGATCGCCACCAGTTCGCTGCGCACCTGGGAGAGCTCCGGGCGCACGTAGCTCACTTCCGGCAGCGCGTAGTCGCCGCGTTCGTAGGCCGCGATCATGCGCTGCTCCAGCGAGGCCGGCCAGGCGACCGTGGGCAGGATGTTGATGGCGCGCGTGGCAGCCAGCAGGCGCCGGTCGAGCGCGGCGTAGTGCCTGCACTCCGGCGCCATCGCCTCGTTCACGTGTCCGCTCCGCCACTCGGGCGCCGGGCCCGCAGGGCACCGAAGACCACCAGCACCGCCAACGGCAGGCCCAGCAGCAGGAACCCGTCGTGGTGCCGGATCACCCGCCAGGCGCCGATGGCCGCCAGCAGCCCGGCCAGCAGGAAGGCGGCGCCGTACCAGGCGCCAGGCCGGTCCTTCGTCAGCGCGTGTCGCTCCATCTCCGGCCTCCCGCTTGCCATGGGTTCACTCCCGTTCGCGCCGCCCGCGATGCCCGTGCGGCCGTTCCGCCGGCCGGCCGCCGCGCTGGCGGCGCAGGCGCGCTTCCAGCGTGGCCGCCTGCTCCTCGCGTTCGTCGCGCAGCTTCAGGTAGCTGCGCCAGCGCTCGGCCGCCAGCTCGCCCGAATCCAGCGCCGACTGCACCGCGCAGCCCGGCTCGCTGCCGTGGCCGCAGTCGGCGAAGCGGCAGGTTTCGGCCAGCGCCTCGATGTCCGCGAACAGGTCGAGGTTTTCCTCGCCGGTGAGCTTGAGCTCGCGCATGCCCGGCGTGTCGATCAGGCAGCCGCCCGAGGGCAGCATCAGCAGCGCGCGATGGGTGGTGGTGTGGCGGCCGCGGCTGTCGTGCGCACGCACTTCGCCGGTGGCCATGCGTTCGCTGCCGAGCAGCGTGTTGGTCAGGGTCGACTTGCCGGCGCCGGAGGAACCGACCAGCACCGCGCTGTCGCCCGGGCCGAGGTAGCGTGCCAGCAGTGCGGCGCTGGCCGGATCCTTGCCGTTGATGGCATGGATCGGGGTGGCCTCGGGCAGGCGTTCGCGCAGCGCGGCGCGGCGCGCGTCGGCATCCTCGTGCAGGTCGAGCTTGCTCAGCAGCACGACCGGCTGCGCGCCGGAGTCCTCGATCAGCGAGAGGTAGCGCTCGATGCGCGCCGGATTGAAGTCGTTGTCCAGCCCGGTAAGGACGAGGACGTAATCGATGTTCGTGGCGATCAGCTGGCGCTCGTAGCGTTCGCCCGCGGCGGCGCGCGAGAGCACGCTGCGTCGCGGCAGCACGGCGACGATGTGCGGCGGGCGGCCGTCCTCCACCTCGACGAAGTCGCCCACCGCCGGCCGTTCGGCCGGATCCAGCGCACGCTTGAGGAAATGTCCGGCCGGCTGCGCGCCGAACACGCCCTGGCCGTCGTGCAGCTCGTAGCCGGCACGGTGCTGCGCGACCACGCGCGCGATGCGGCGGCCACCGGGCGGCAGCTCGCCTCTCCAGCCGATGTGGCGCAGGCGTTCGATCGTCGCGGCATCGCTCATAAGTGCCCGATTATGCCCTGCCCCGGTGGCGCCCGCGCGGGCCTCACGCGGGCGGCCTTGCTGCTAGCATCGGCGGCTTTACGCAGGCTCTTGATGAGGATGCCCGTGCCGGTTCCGTCCCTTTCCGCGTCGATCACCCCGAGTCCCCACCTGGGCGATGTCCGCTACGAGATCCGCGGCGCGCTGACCCGGCGCGCCCGCGAGCTGGAGGCGGCCGGCCACGCCATCGTCAAGCTCAACATCGGCAACCCGGCGCGCTACGGCTTCGAGACGCCGGCGCACCTGCGCCAGGCGATCGCCGCGCACCTGGCCGACAGCGAAGGCTACGGCCACGAGCAGGGTTTGGAGGAAGCCCGCGAAGCGATCGCCGCGCAACAGCGCGCGCGGGGCGCGCGCGGCGTTTCGGTCGAGCGCATCTTCGTCGGCAACGGCGTCAGCGAGCTGATCGACCTGTCGCTGCGCGCGCTGCTGCAGCCGGGCGACGAGGTGCTGCTGCCCAGCCCCGACTATCCGCTGTGGAGCGCCGCGACGATCTTGAACGGCGGCCGTCCGCGCTACTACCGCTGCCTGGCGCAGGACGCGCACCTGCCCGATCCGGACGAGATCGAGGCGCTCGTCACGCCGCGCACGCGTGCGCTGGTGCTGATCAACCCGAACAACCCCACCGGCGCGGTATACCCGCGCGCGCTGCTCGAACGGCTGGTGGCGGTGGCGCAGCGGCACGGCCTGCTGCTGCTCACCGACGAGATCTATGACGAGATCCTCTACGACGATGTGCCGTTCCAGCCGCTGGCCGAGGTGGCCGGCGAGCATCCGTGCCTGAGCTTCGGCGGGCTGTCCAAGGTGCACCGCGCCTGCGGCTACCGCGTCGGCTGGCTGAGCCTGTCCGGCGATCCGGCGCGCACCGGAGCCTACCGCGACGCCCTGCAGCTGCTGGCGGCCCTGCGCCTGTGCGCCAACGTCACCGCGCAGTGGGCAGTGGAGCCGGCGCTGACCGGCCGCGCCACCATCGCCGCGCTCACCGCACCGGGCGGGCGCCTGCACGAGGCACGGCGCGCGGTGCTGGACGGCGTGGCGGCGAGCGCCTATCTCGACCTGGTCGCCCCGGCCGGCGCGCTGTACGCCTTCCCGCAGGTACGCGCCGAGCGCCTGCCGCAGTTCGACGACAACACCTTCGCCCTGCGCCTGCTCGAGGAGGAGGCGGTGCTGGTGGTGCCCGGCTCCAGCTTCAACGTACCGGCCAGCCGGCACCTGCGCCTGACCCTGCTGCCGCCGCCGGCGCAGCTCGCCGAGGTGTTCGTGCGGATGGAGCGGGTGCTCGAGCGGATGGCGCAGGAGCAGGCGCGCGAGTCGGCCGTCGCCTGATGCCGGTCTCCGCTCGCGGCGACATCGGCATGCAGGCCGGCAGGTGGTTTTTCCCGCTGCCACAGACATTCGGTTCGGCTCCGGCGTAGAGGCATCGCGCCGCCGTCGAAGAATCCCACCCGGAGCCCGCCATGCCCCTGCATTACCTCGCGCTCGGCGATTCCTACACCATCGGCGAAGCCGTGCCCGCCGCCGGGCGCTGGCCGGCGCAACTGGCCGAACGGTTGCGCGCGCGCGGCGTGGCGATCGACGAACCGCAGATCGTCGCCACCACCGGCTGGACCACCGACGAGCTCTCCGCCGCCATGGATGCGGCGAGCTTCTCCCCGCGCTACGACCTGGTCACCCTGCTGATCGGCGTCAACAACCAGTACCGCGGCCGCGGCGCGGACGAGTATCGCCACGAATTCACCGGGCTGCTCCAGCGCGCCATCGGCCTGGCCGGCGACCGCGCTTCGCGCGTGGTGGTGGTTTCGATACCCGACTGGGGCGTCACCCGCTTCGCGCGCGAGCAGGGCCGCGATCCGGCGCAGATCGCCCATGCACTGGACACCTACAACGCCATCGCGCGTGACGAGGCCGCGCGCGCCGGCGCGCGCTGGGTGGACATCACGCCGATCTCGCGCCGCCATCCGGAACTGGTCGCCGACGATGGCCTGCATCCGTCCGCCGCCCAGTACACGCTGTGGACCGAGGCGATCGAGCCGGCCGCCGCCGCTGCGGTGAAATAGCGCGCCGGTTGGGATCGGCCGCATCCGGCCCCACCTGCGGGCGTATCATTGGCCCTCTTTGCCGGAGCTCTCCCATGTCCCTCGACCCTGCCACCCGCGAACGCATCGAAACCCTGCTCAAGGACCACCGCGTGGTGCTGTTCATGAAGGGCGACCGACGCCAGCCGATGTGCGGCTTCTCCGCCGCGGCAACGAACACGCTCAACGAGCTTTTGCCCGACTACCACACGGTCAACGTGCTGGAGGACCCGGAGATCCGCGAGGGCATCAAGGTGTTCGGCGACTGGCCGACGATTCCGCAGTTGTACGTCGAGGGCGAGCTGGTCGGCGGCGCCGACATCATCCGGCAGATGTACGCCAGCGGCGAGCTGCACGCGCTGTTCGGCGCCGCGGCGCCGGACCGCACGCCGCCGGAGATCACGATTACCGACAAGGCCGCCGAAGCCATCCGCAACGGCATCGCCAACGCGCAGGGGCTGGCGCTGCACCTGGAGATCGGCCCCGACCACAGCGCCGGCTTCCAGCTCGCGCCGGCGGGCGACCACGACATCGTGGTCAGCGCCAACGGCATCGAGGTGCACTTCGATCCGGGCAGCGCGCAGCGCGCCAAGGGCATCGTGATCGACTGGGTGTCCACCGTGCAGGGCGAGGGCCTGAGCCTGAAGTTCCCCGGCGCGCAGGAGATCAAGTCGATGAGCGTGCAGGAGCTCAAGACACGCCTGGCCGACGGCAGCGTGCTGCTGGTCGACGTGCGCCCGGCCGCCGGCCGTGCCCAGGCGGCGCCGCTGGCGCTGGCGCGCGTGCTGGAGGACGAGGGCTACGACGCGCTCGCCGCGTTGCCCAAGGACACCGCGATCGCCTTCATCTGCCACCACGGCAACTCCAGCCGCGGCGTGGCCGAACGCTTCGCGGCGCACGGTTTCACGAACGTGTTCAACGTCGAGGGCGGCATGGACGCGTGGTCGCGCGAGATCGATCCGACCGTGCCGCGTTACTGAGCGGCTCCTCGCCAAAGGCGCCCCCATCCGCCCTTCGGGCACCTTCCCCCGCGGCGCGGGGGAAGGGTCGACTTGCGGGAGCGCGCGTCCGTGAGCCTTCCCCGCTCCGCCGGGGAAGGTGCCGACAGGCGGATGGGGGCGACTGGAGCGCGTGCCGCCGCTTCCGCGCGACCACCCTAGCGCCGCGACCCCACCCGCAGGCCACGCGCGCCCGCCCATAGCAAGGCCCCGACCACCAGCGCACCCGCCGCGACCAGGCCGCGGTGCGTGGTCACCCACAGCTGCAGGCTGTACGCCTTCGAGCGCGCGTCGAAGCGTCCGTGCGTGCCGTAATCCTCGGGCACCGCCTCGAACAGGTTGTCCGGCCGGTCCTCCGGTACCGGCAACTTGCCCATCTGGCCGGCGTAGCCGAGCCTGACCAGGCGCCGGTCGGCCAGCTTCGGGAACAGCTTGTTGCCGAGGATCGCCTTGACCGCCGGGAAGCCCACGTTGAGCTCGCGCCGGCGATGGTGCGCGGCCCAGTGGATGCCCTGCGCCGCCACCTCCGGCTGGAAGATCGGCGGCACCGGCTGCGGCCGGCGCGGCAGCCTGGTGCGGCCCCACTGGAACTGCGGCGTGTTGAAGGCCGATAGCTGCACCATGGTGATGTGGACGTCGATCCCCTCGTGCATCAGCTCCACGCGCAGCGCGTCGGTGAAGCCGCGGATGGCGAACTTCGCCCCGCAGTACGGCGCCTGCAGGGGGATCGCCCGGTAGGCCAGCGCGGAGCCGACCTGCACGATGGTGCCGCGGTTGCGCTCGCGCATGCGCTTGAGCGCCGCCATGGTGCCGTACACGGTGCCCAGGTAGGTGACCTCGGTGGCGCGGCGGAACTCGGCCGGGCTTATTTCGTGGACGGGCGCAAAAATCGTCGCCATGGCGTCGTTGATCCAGATGTCGATCGGGCCGAGCTCCCGTTCGATGCGTTCGGCGGCCGCCTCGACCGCGTCGGCGTCGGACACGTCCAACGGAATCGGCAGCGCTTCGCCGCCCAGCCTGCGTACCTCGGCGGCAGCCATGTCCAGGCCGTCGCTGCTGCGCGCGATGAGCGCGACGCGCGCACCGTCGCGCGCGAAGCGATGGGCGGTGGCACGGCCGACGCCGGCGGAAGCGCCGGTGACGACCACGACTTCGGGCCTGCTCATGCGGATGTCCTCGGGCGTCGGTGCAGGAACCGTGGCGCGCGGCCGTCTCGCAGTCGCGCATGCACAGCGGACCTAGCTGTAGGCGATGGTGGAAAGCACCGCGAGCGCCGCCTGGCGGGAGTCCAGCCGCGTGTGCTGCACGACGATGGGAACGTCGGATTCGATCACGCTGGAGTAGTCGGTGTCGCGCGGGATCGGCTCGGGATCGCTCAGGTCGTTGAAGCGCAGGTGCAGCGTGCGGCGCGCCGGCACGGTGACGCGGTAGGGCCCGGCCGGGTCGCGGTCCTTGAAATAGATGGTGATGGCCACGTGCGCGTCCTGCGCATTGGTGTTGAGCAGGCAGGCCGTTTCGTGGCTTTCGAAGCGGCGGTCGTCGGCATGCGTGCCGCCCGGCGGGATGTAGCCCTCGGCGATGGCCCAGCGGCGCTGGCCGATCGGTTCTGGGGTGGTCATGGCAGCTCCTTGTCGAGGTGGATCAGGGCGAGCCCGGATTGGGGGTCGTGGAGGCGGTGCAGGTGCGCGGGCGACTCGGTGACGATCACTTCCAGCGTGGGCCGCACGTGGCCTTCGAGCAGGTGGCCGCCGAGTGCCTGGCCGTCGGACCGGCCCAGCACCGCGTGCATGTGCAGCTTGGGCTCGTCGCCCTTCAGGGCCACGTCGCCGATCAGCGAAACGACCTCGACCTGCTCGTCGACGGCGATGCGCCGATAGTCCTTCCTCTGCCAGTCGAAGTAGCCGAGCACTGCGCGCTGGAATGCGCCGATGGCGGTGAGGTGGGCGGCGGACAGATGCTGCTCCCTGGCGAATGCGAGCAGGCAGGCGCCGGCTTCGTCGCCGGTCTCGAGCACGACGGCCCAGGTCTTGGTCTCGCCCTGGTGGATCAGTTGGTAGTGCATGGGTTGGCGCTCCTGCGTTGTCGCCCGCTTCCGGAGGCCGGATCGACGGGCGTGGGGGCTGCGCTTCGGCCCCCATCCGCCTGTCGGCACCTTCCCCCGTGGAACGGGGGAAGACTCACGAACGCGCGCTCCCGCAAGGTCGACCCTTCCCCCGTTCCACGGGGGAAGGTGCCCGAAGGGCGGATGGGGG